>JAPLPK010000087.1 GCA_026400275.1 Burkholderiales bacterium | reverse complement strand
CTTTGGCATCCGGTGGCCGTCAGCGAGGTTGTGGTGCAGCAGCCGCAGGGCGCTACTTTGCTGGAGCAGCCGTTGGTGCTGTGGCGCGATGCGGCGGGCGTGGTGCATGCCTGGGCCGACCAGTGCCCGCACCGGGGTGCGCGCTTCTCGCTGGGCCAGGTGCGCGATGACCGACTGGAGTGCCCCTACCACGGCTGGCAGTTCGCGGCCTCGGGGCAGTGTGTGCGGGTGCCGGCACTGCCGGGCTTTGTGCCGCCGGCGGGGCATACCGCCACCACCTATGCGGCTTGCGAACGCTATGGTTTGGTGTGGGTGCAGTTGCAGGCGCCAGCTTCGCCGCAGGAAGTCGTGCCTTTTGCTGCCGAGGGTGATGCGCGGCTGCGCAAGCTGCTGTGCGGCCCGTACGACGTGGCCACCAGCGCGCCGCGCCTGGTCGAGAATTTTCTGGACATGTCGCACTTTGCCTTTGTGCACGAAGGCTGGCTTGGCACGCGCGAGGCAGCGTCCATCGACGACTACCGCGTGGACAGCACGGCGCAGGGCCTGTGGGCCACGCAGTGCAAGGCCTGGCAGCCCCAGTCCAGCCTGCGGGCCACCGGCCCGGCCCAGGTGGAGTACACCTACGCGGTCGAAGCGCCTTATACGGCGGTGCTGACCAAGTTGCCCGACCCGGCGCAGATGGCGCTGCAGGACTACCGCGAGTCCATCGCCATGTTCATCTGCCCGCAGGGGCCCGAGCGCAGCCGGGTCTGGTTTAGACTGGCTTCCAATGACTGGACCAGCACCATCGATGCGATGCAGGCCTTCCAGCACACCATCTTTACGCAGGACCAGCCTGTGCTGGAGTCGCAGGCGCCTAAGCGCCTGCCGCTGGACTTGCGCGCCGAGCTGCACACGGCGGCGGACAAAGCCTCGTCCGCCTACCGCCGCTATTTGAAGAACCTGGGCATTACTTTTGGAGTCTGTTGATGCATACCTTTACCGTTCCCCCTATCGCCGCAGACCGTTTGCCCGCGCTGTTACGCGCCATGCCCAAGGCCGAGCTGCATATGCACATCGAAGGCTCGCTGGAGCCTGAGCTGATCTTCGCGCTGGCGCAGCGCAACCAGGTCGCCATTCCCTACGCCAGTGTGGAAGAGCTGCGCCGCGCCTACGCCTTCACCAATCTGCAGAGCTTTCTGGACATTTACTACGCCGGTGCCAGCGTGCTGCTGACCGAGCAAGACTTCTATGACATGGCGCATGCCTATCTGGCCCGCGCCGCCGCCGACAACGTGCTGCACACCGAGATGTTTTTCGACCCGCAGACCCACACCGCGCGCGGTGTGCCCATCGAGGTGGTGATCAACGGCCTGTACCGCGCCTGCCAGGACGCGCACAAGCAATGGGGGCTGAGCGCGGTGCTGATACTGTGCTTTCTGCGCCATCTCAGCGAGGCAGATGCTTTCGAGGTGCTGGAGCAGGCGCTGCCCTACCAAGACAAGTTCATCGGCGTGGGCCTGGACTCCAGCGAGCTGGGCCACCCGCCCGAGAAGTTCGCCCAGGTCTTCGCCAAGTGCCGCAGCCTGGGCCTGCGCCTGGTGGCCCACGCGGGCGAGGAGGGGCCGCCGGCCTACATCTGGAGCGCGCTGGATGTGCTGAAGGTCGAGCGCATCGACCACGGCGTGCAGTCCTTCCAGGACGCCCTGCTGATGCAGCGCCTGGCCAAGGACCGCATCCCACTCACCGTGTGCCCGCTGTCCAACCAGAAGCTCTGCGTGTTCCCCAACCTGGCCGACCACAACCTGGGCCGTCTGCTCGACGCGGGCCTGGTGGCCACGGTGAACTCAGACGACCCGGCCTACTTTGGCGG
>JAPLPK010000108.1 GCA_026400275.1 Burkholderiales bacterium | reverse complement strand
GAGAGCTTTGGCATCGTGGGCGAGTCGGGCTCGGGCAAGTCCACGGTGCTGCGCGCCATCTGCGGCCTGGCGCCGCGCGCCGCCGGCACGGTGCAGCTGCTGGGTGGCGATACCTTGCCGCAGCCGGGCAGCAAGGCCTTCCGGCGCAGTGTGCAGATGGTGTTTCAGGACCCCTACGGCTCGCTGCACCCACGCCATACGGTGGACCGGCTGCTGGCCGAGCCGCTGGCCATCCACGGCATGGACAAGGCCGAAGCGCGCATCGCGCAGGCGCTGGACGATGTGGGCCTGGGGCAGGGCTTTCGCTTTCGCTTCCCGCACCAGTTGTCGGGTGGCCAGCGCCAGCGCATTGCCATTGCGCGGGCGCTGATACTGGAGCCGCAGATTTTGCTGCTGGACGAACCCACCTCCGCGCTCGATGCGTCCGTGCAGGCCGAGGTGTTGAACCTGCTGGAGGCCCTGCGCGCCCGCCGGGGCTTGACGTTCATCATGGTCAGCCACGATCTGGCGGTGGTCACCCACCTGTGCCAGCGGCTGATGGTGATGCAGCGCGGCCAGACGGTGGAGATGCTGTCTGCCGCCGACCTGGAGGCCAGCCGCGTGGCCCAGCCCTACACCCGCCAACTGATGGAGGCCTCTAGCGGCTTTCGCCGAACCGGAGTTGTAGCATGATCCATTGGGAATCCCACGCCTGTTTGCCCTTGCACCCGCAGGCTAGTTTTGAGCCCATAGACCAGCTCCGTGCTGCCGGCGTGCATTACGTGTCGATCAACGTCGGCATGGACATGAACCCGCTCAGCCAGGTGATGTCCGTGCTGGCCGGCTTCCGCACCAGCATCGCCGCGCAACCGGACCGCTACTTGCTGGCCGGCAGCGTGGCCGATATCCAGCGCGCCCAGACCGGCGGCCAGATCGCCATAGGCTTCGACCTGGAAGGCGCCATGCCGTTGCTGGAGCAGCCCGACATGGTGGCGCTGTATGCGGCTCTGGGCGTGCGCCAGATCCACTTTGCCTACAACCGCAACAACAGCGTGGCGGATGGCTGCCACGACGTGGAGCGCGGGCTGACGCCACTGGGCCAGCGTATGGTGCAGGCCGTGAATGCGGCGGGCATGCTGATGGACTGCTCGCACACCGGGCGGCGCTGCAGCCTGGACATCATGGCCGCCAGCAGCCAGCCGGTGATCTTCAGCCATGCCAACCCGCTGGCCCTGGTGGAGCATGGCCGCAATATCACTGACGAACAAATCCGCGCCTGCGCTGCCACCGGCGGGGTGGTGTGCGTGTCGGGCGTGTCCTTTTTCCTGGGTACGCAGACGCCATCGGTGCAGGACGTGGCGCGGCATGCGGCGTACGTGGCGAATCTGGTGGGGGTGCAGCACGCCGGCATAGGGCTGGACATCAGCTTTCGCCAGCCCGAGCTGAATGACGACCCACCTGGCGACTACAACCCCAGCTACTGGTGGCCGGCGTCCATCGGCTATGACCGTGCCATCACCCGCGCCAGTTATGTTCCGGTTGGTGCTTGGCAGGAGCTGGCCCAGGCTCTGCAGGACCAGGGTATGCGTAGCGATGAGGCCGCCTTGGTCATGGGCGGCAACATGCTGCGCGTGGCACAACAGGTTTGGCATTAGTTCGATTTGCTATTTAAATAGTAGCTTCCAGCGCATGTGCAACCTGCACTAGAGCCTGTTTTTATATAAATTTTTTGCCAGCTACGCTGGCTGGCTCCCGGGCCTGGGGAATACCCGGTTGGCAGGCTTGGGGCCCAGAACCAACAATACCGGCAACCATGCAAATTGGTCTTACCACTAGGCCAATACTCCCTCCCAAGACATCGCCATGACGACTGCTTTCACCGCCACGCCCACAACTTGTCCAAGCACTGCGCTTCTGTCTGGAGCCGCCGCATGAGGGTCGATGCGCACCAGCATTTCTGGACCCTGGGTCGGCCCGACTATGGCTGGCTGACCCCTGCACTGGGCCCCATTTACCGCGACTTCCAGCCGACCGATTTGCAGCCCATGTTGTCCCAGCAGCAGGTGTTGCGCACCGTGCTGGTCCAGGCTGCGCCCACGGTGGCCGAGACCGACTACATGCTGGCCCTGGCCGCGCAGCACCACTTTGTGCAGGGCGTGGTGGGCTGGGTGGACATGGCGTCTGCCAGTGCCCCAGTCGAGCTGGAGCGCCTGGCCGCCAACCCCATATTCAAGGGCGTGCGGCCCATGCTGCAGGACCTGCCGGAGGCCGAATGGATCGCCAGCGCGCCCATAGACGCTGCGGTGCAAGCCATGTTGCGCCTGGGCCTGTCGCTGGATGCGCTGGTCAAGACCGCGCATTTGCCCTATTTGCTGCGTTTTGCCCAACGCTACCCGGCGCTACCCATCGTGATGGACCACTGCGCCAAGCCGGTGGTGTTGCGTGGGCCGGGCCACGCGGAGTTTGCGCAATGGCGCGACGGCATGGCGGCGCTGGCGCAGTTGCCCCAGGTCTGCTGCAAGTTGTCCGGCCTGGTGACAGAGGCGGGCACCGGCTGGCAGCCCGACATGCTCAGCCCCTATGTCGATACGGTGCTGGAGCTGTTTGGCCCGCAGCGGCTGATGTGGGGCAGCGACTGGCCGGTGCTGAACCTGGCCGCAGACTACCCGGCCTGGGTGGCCTGCAGCGAGCAGCTGCTACAGCGGCTGGACCCTGCCTCGGCGCAGGCTGTGTGGGCGGGCACGGCGGAGCGCTTCTACCGGCTCAGCCCGGCCTAATCCAAAGCTAGCGCGGCACGCTAAACGTCAGCGCCCCGCCGTCGCACATGCCGTCGGACAGTACCAGCAGCTGGTAGGCCTGCGGTGTCTCGGCCAGCAGGGTGATGGCTTCGGGCTTGAGCTCCTTGTCGCAGCTGCGCAGCTGTACAGCGCGCAGGTCCAGCGTGGCCAGGACACGGGGCGTCACTGGGCTTTTGCTGGGCTGGCCATCCCACCAGGAGACGGTCCAGTCCACGCTGTTTTGGTGGCTGGGGTCGTCGTCCGGCCCGGCCAAGACCAGAAAGCCGTCGCTTACGGCCAGCATGTCGCGTACGCCCCGGCCGCTGCCCAGCACCAGCTGTGTGAGCGCAGGGTGGGCGTCGTCGCCCTGGAACAGCGCTTGCGAATCGACGGCCAACACGCCCGCCTGGCCGTCCTGGGTCGGCCCGCGAAAGCCGAAATACAAACGCCCGGCGCGCACCGCCAGGCCTTCGATGTTGATGCCGCGCTGGCCTTGCAGCGCTGGCGCATCGGGCGGCGGCTCGGCACCCAGGCATTTGCGTTCGCCTACATGGGCTGCCAGGGCTGGCTGGGCCTGCAGAATGTCCCACAGGCGGCCGCTGTCGGCATAGCCAGCCAGCGCTCCATCGGCGGTGCGGAGGGCCAGGCCGGTGGCGGGGTCGCGTTGGAAGCGCAGCACGTGGCGGCTGTCGGGGTTGCTTTTGCAGCTGGAGCGCTTGGCCGAGTGCGAGCCGGTGACGTAGAAGTACTGGCCATCGGTGGCGGCGCCTTCGGCGTCCAGCTCGCCATCGCCGCTGCGCAGCACCACGGGCTCGGGCAGGGGCTGCAGGCTGTTGCTGCCCAGTTTGGCAAAGCTTGCCTGCTCGCCTTCGTCAAACGCCATCAGGCACACACGTTCCTGTGCGGCATTCAGGCTGCAGGCGATACCGCTGAGGGATTGGCGGGTTTTAACTGCCTTCTTCTTGGGCAGGTCAAAAGCAAAAATCGGGTCGCTGCTCCAGACAGGGCTGCTGGGTGCGATACGGGGTGTGATCTGTGGCGCCGTCTGGGCCACTGCGCTCGATAGGGCCACAGCCATGGCCGTGCAGGCCAGCAGGAGAGGGGACTTGCGCATGGCTTGGGCTCCTGGTTTGCTATTGAATTAAGAGCTGCTTGCGTAGGTTTTATATGCGCTGCAGCCATAAATCTTATAAATTTCAGAGGTCGCGTGCTGCCACGCGGGTTAGCTGTTCCAGCAGATCGCTGCGGTATTTGCGCCAGCGTGCATCGCGCACAAAGCGGGGCTGGGTGCCCAGCAAGTCTATGTCGGCATCGGCGGCCGGGGTTTCCGCTGGGTCGGCGCTGGGGCACAGCCAGCGCATGGGCGGGCGTTCGCCACGCATTTCTTCCAGGGAGATTGCCTCCATCATGGCGATGGATTTGTCTTGCGGGCTCATGCTGTCGATCTTGGCTAGCAGGGGTTGCAGATAGGCCTGGGCGGGATACCAGTCCATCAGGTGCTCGGCCTTGCTGCGGTCGGTGCAGCGGTTGCCGTCCAGCGTCAACGCCAGCTTGGCATGCAGGAAGAAGATCACCGCTTCCTGGCCAAAGTCGCCATCCTTGTCGCGCATATGGCTGAGCTTGTAGGCGTAGGCAAATGAATAGCGGGCGTCTGCGTTTTCAGACAGGATGCGCCAGCGCAGCCAGATGGAATGTGCCAGCAATTGGCGAGGATTGCGGGTATCGGGTGCGCCCATGATCTGCGGCAAGGGCGCTTTGCCAGTGGCAGCATCGGTCTGCTGGTCCAACCCTTGCCAGATGGCCTGGGTCGCGGCGTTAGGTGGATCGTCGCGCTGTGCGCGGGCCTGGGCAGCGGCTTCGCGCCAGCGGGGGATGGCTTTCTCCGTCTTGATACGCTGGACCTGCTCGAAGTCAGCGGCCTGTGCACCGGCCGCCGCGCATGCGAGCGCCAGAGCCTGCAAAAGAGGGGCCAGCCGTTTCACAGGGTGGTGGGCAAGGCCGTATCGGCCCAGTGTTGCACGGCTGCGATGTCGTCCGGCGTAGTGCGGCAGCAGCCACCGATCAAGCGTGCGCCCCGCGCATGCCAGCCCCGCGCCTGTTCGGCGAAGTGTGAGGCGCTGGGGTTGCCGTGCCACTGCTTGTGGGCAGCGTCGTAGTGCTCGCCAGAGTTGGGGTACACCAGGATGGGCTTGCGGGTGCGGGCATGCATCTGGTCCACCAGCGAGGCAATGTGCTCGGGGGCGGTGCAGTTCACACCCACGGCAACCACCTGGTCAAAGCCTTCCAGCGCAGCCACGCAGTCGCCCAGCAGCTCGCCTTCGCTGGTGTGCAGGCCGTCGCGGCAGGAGAAGCTGATCCAGGCTGCCGCACCCGGAAATTCGGGCAGCAGGCGGGCAATGGCGCGGGCTTCGGCCAGGCAGGGAATGGTTTCGCAGGCCAGCAGGTCGGCGCCCGAGTCCACCAGCACCTGCAGGCGCGGGCGGTGGAAGTCCATCAGTTGCTCTTCGCTAAGGCCGTAGTGGCCGCGGTATTCGGAGCCATCGGCCAACATGGCGCCATAGGGGCCGACGGAAGCGGCAATCAGCGGCTTTATGCGGCCCACGCGGTTTGCGGGCTCGGCCCAGAAGGCGTCGCGCGCTTCCACGGCCAGGCGTACCGAGTCGCGCATCAGCTGGGCCGAGGCCGCCGCGTCAAAGCCGCGCTTGGCAAAGGCTTCAAACGTGGCCTGGTAGCTGGAGGTGGTAGCCACGTCGGCACCGGACACAAAGTAGTCCAGGTGCACCTGGCGTATGAGTTCGGGCTTTTCGATCAGCAGCTTGGCGGACCACAGCGGGTCGTTCAGGTCGGCGCCACGGCGCTCCAGTTCGGTGGCCAGTGCGCCATCCAGTATCACCAGCGCACGCCGGGCAAAGAAGTCGTCAAGAGGAGAGGTTTGCATGGTGGTCTGCGAATGTTCAGCGCCCGCGCGCATGCTCGGGCACTTCAAGTTTCTTGGCCAGTTTGGACAGGGTCCAGGTCAGTACCAGGTACATGGCCGAAATGGCCAGATAGGGTTCCCAGTAGCGGGAATAGGCACCGGCAACGGTGCGGGCGGCCATGGCCAACTCCAGCAGGCCGATGGCGGACACCAGCGAGGTGTCCTTGATCAGGGCCACACTTTCATTCACCAGCGCGGGCACCATGCGCCGGAAGGCCTGGGGCATGACGATGTAGCGCATGCTCTGCCAGGGCGTCATGCCCAGGCTTTGCGCGGCTGCGGTCTGGCCAGTGTGGATGCTCTGGATGCCGGCGCGGAAGATTTCCGAAATATAGGCCCCGGCATTCAGCGTCAGCGCCAGAGCACCCGACAAAAATGCGCCGTGGTTTTGCCGGAACTCACGCGCCGCATCGCCGCTGAGCAGCCAGCCGCCGTCCGGGTGCACCAGTACCGGCATCAGCGCAAAGTGCACCAGCAGAATCTGCACGAACAGCGGCGTACCGCGAAAGAAGGTGACGTAGGCGGTGGTCAACGCGCGCAGCAGTTTCAGGCACCAGGCCAGTGGCCAGGGCGGGCTGGCCGGCAGCAGGCTGTTGGTGTTGACCAGACCCACCGCCGCCCCCAGCAGCATGCCGGCACCGGTGGCCAGTACGGTGAGTTGCACCGTCATCCACAGGCCTTCTGCGAACAGGGGGCCGTAGCCGGCCAGAATTTCCCAGCGAAACTGCACTGCGCGCTCCTTGTCTATTTGGGCCCGCTTACTTGGCGGCAGACTTGAAGTACTGCTCGTAAATCTTTTGGTAGCTGCCGTCGGCCTTGATGTCGGCCAGGCCCTTGTTGAACTGGCTTGCCAGTTCGGTGTTGCCCTTCTTGAAGGCCAGACCATAGAACTCGGGCGCGAAGCTGGCGTCGCTGACCGACTTGAACTTGGCGGTTGGGTTATTGGCCAGGTAGTGGATGACCACGCCGTTGTCGGCCACTACGGCGTCCACGCCGCCAGCCGCCAGTTCGGCCAGGGCCAGGGGGGTAGATTCAAAACGCTTGATGTTTGGGCTGGTCTTGCCCAGCAGCTTGACCACGACTTCCTCGCCGGTGGTCGAAGTTTGCACGCCGATCTTGCTCTTCTTCAGGTCGTCCAGCTTGGTGACCTTGGAGGACTCGTTCACTGCAATCAGCTGGCTGGCTTCAAAGTAGGGCTCGCTGAAGTCCATGGTCTGCTTGCGCTCGTCGGTGATGGTGATGGCCGATACCAGCACATCGCGGTCGCCTTGCGCCAGGGCGTTGAAAGCGCCTTCCCACGGCGTGCTGACGAACTTGACTTCCAGGCCGGCCTTCTTGGCAGCGGCGGTGGTCACATCCATGTCGAAGCCGACGATGTCGCCTTTTTCGTTCTGGAATTCAAACGGCGCGTAGGTGGGGTCGGTTCCTACGGTCAGCACGCGGGCTGCAGGTGCCGGGCTGCTGGCAGCGGGCGCGGCCGGTGCCGCTGCTTCGGGCGCCGGGGTCGACTTTTGGCAAGCGCTGAGAAACAGGCCCACGGACAGGGCTGCGACGGTTTGGAGGAATTGGCGCTTGTAGGACATGGAATAAAGGAAATGAGGGCCGCACGCTGGGCGGACTTGGGTTTTAGACAAGGGCTGGATTATGCGTGGGTTGCCAGGCTCGCCTGGCACATGCATATGCCCGAGACGCTCAATGCTGCGCGTTGACCTGTTCCACGGTGCGCCGCAGTAGCTCTAGCGCGGCCTGCTGCGTTAGCGTGGAAGGGCGCAGCGAGCTGGTGGCCAGGGCCAGCTTGGTGCGCAGGGCCGGCTGCTGGATGCTGCGGACGGTAAAGGCCGAGGGGCGGATGGAGCTGGCCACCGCGTTGCGCGACAGCACGGCGCAGCCCACGCCATCGGCCACCAGGTCCAGGATGGCGGCCACGCCGTCGATTTCCAGTACCACCTGCGGACGGCAGTCGATATTCGCCATTTCTGCCTCCACATGCATGCGAATGGCGTTCGGCCGGCTAGGGATGACCAGGGGCAGGGCGGCCACCTCGCGCAGCGTGATGGCGGTGGGCGGCGGGTCTTCGGGCAGGCCGGGCGGGCGGGCCTGCACCAGCAGCAGCTCTTCTTCCATTAGCGGGCTGATCTCCACCCCGGCGCTGGGTTGGGCGTTGTACAGCACGGCAATGTCCAGCCGGCCGGCCAGCAACGACTCGTGCATGGCGACCGACAAGCCTTCGCGTATGGACAGGGCCGCGTCCGGCATTTGCTGGCGGAAGGCCCGCGTCAGGGGTACGGTGACCATGCGGGCCAGACTGCTGGGCAGGCCGATGGCCACGCGCCCAGCCAGCGAGCCGCGTACCCGGCCCAACTCTTCCCGGGCACGCTGCACCTGGTGCAGGATGCCGCGCCCATGCTCCAGCAGCAGCTTGCCGGCCTCGGTGGGCGCCGCGCCGCGCCCGTTGCGTACCAGCAGCGTCTGGCGCAGTTCCACCTCCAGCAGGCGTATCTGCCGGCTGAGTGCGGGCTGGGCAATGCTCAACGCGGTCGAGGCACGGGTAAAGCTACCCAGCTCGGCCACGCGCACAAAGTATTCGATCTGTTTTAAGTCCATGTCGCTGCTACTTCTGTGTATAGCTGATCTTCTATTATGCCGTTTTGAGATAACTGATAGTGGACGGCCTGTCTTATCAAAGGCTTGGTACGGGTACAGAATGCCTGGCATGCAAAGCCAGACCAAGCCCATCGCTTCCATCGATTTCCCAGTGCCGGCGCTGCGCGGTATCTCCTCCATGGCCACCCGCCAGGTACTGGCGGACTTGCTGGCCCTGTATGCCCAGCAGTCGGACGTACGCATCGCCATCGAGTCCGTAGGCGGAGTTGATGCCGCCAAGCGGGTACAGGCCGGCGAGGCGTTTGACGCGGTGTTTCTGGCGTCCGACGCCATCGACAAGCTGATCGCCGCCGGCCATATCGACGCACAGAGCAAGGTGAATCTGGTGCACTCCGGTGTGGCGGTGGCCGTGCGGGCGGGGGCAAACCAGCCCGATATCTCCAGTGAAGACGCGGTGCGCACCGCCGTGTTGGCCGCGCGGAGCATAAGCTATTCGACTGGACCCAGCGGCGTAGCCCTGGTCAAACTATTTGAACGCTGGGGTATTGCCGCAGCCATTGCCGACCGTATCGTCCAGGCGCCACCCGGTGTGCCCGTGGGTGCTCTGGTGGCACGCGGCGAGGTGGAGCTGGGTTTTCAACAACTCAGCGAGCTGATCAATCTGGAAGGCATCACCGTAGTCGGCCCGCTGCCGCCAGCGATACAGATTACGACCACCTTTTCTGCAGGCGTGTGCACCGGCTCGGCCCAGGCGCAGGCTGTACGCGATCTGCTGGCCTTTATGGCTTCCCCGCAAGCCGACGAGGCCAAGCGCCGCCAAGGTATGGAACCCGCCTGAGCTTCAGATAATTTTTTAATAACTAGAGACATCCATGACTGCATCGGCCCGGCCCGTCAACGTACAGACCTTGCTCAACGAGCATCCCTTTTCGCCATTTCAGTGGCTTATTTTTGCGCTGTGTTTTTTTATTGTTCTGCTGGATGGATTTGATACTGCTGCTATTGGTTTTATAGCGCCATCGCTGATCAAGGAGTGGGGTGCCAGCAAGGCCGCCCTGGCCCCCGTGCTGAGCGCCGCCTTGTTCGGCCTGGCCGCTGGTGCTTTGTCGGCCGGTCCACTGGCCGACCGCCTGGGCCGCAAGCGCGTGCTGGTGGGCTCGGTGCTGGTGTTTGGCGTGGCCTGCCTGGCCTCGTCTTTTGCACGAGACCTGACCGAGCTGAGCGTGCTGCGCTTTTTGACAGGTGTAGGCCTGGGCGCCGCCATGCCGAACGCCGTGACGCTGATGAGTGAATTTTGCCCGGACCAGCGCCGTGCCACCCTGACCAATGCGATGTTCTGCGGCTTTCCGCTGGGCGCGGCGTTTGGCGGTTTTCTGGCGGCTTGGATGATCCCGAATTTTGGCTGGCGCAGTGTGCTGGTGCTGGGCGGCATTACGCCCCTGGTATTGGTGATTCTGCTGGTGCTATTTCTGCCGGAATCAGTGCGCTATATGGTGGCCCAGGCCCAGCCCGTGGAGCGCGTGCGCGCGGTGCTGGCACGCATCGCCGGTGCTGCCAAGGTGGAGCTTGCCAGCCGCTTTGTGCTAACCGAAAGCGCCCTGGCGTCTGACGCAAAGAGTGGCCTGGGCGTGGTGCTGTCGCCAGCTTACCGTCTGGGTACCTTCATGCTGTGGCTGGCCTACTTCATGGGCTTGGTGATCTTTTATGCGCTGATCAACTGGATGCCGGTACTGTTCAAGGACGCAGGTATTGACCCTAAGACCGCCACCCTGATCTCTGCGCTGTTCCCCCTGGGTGGCGTGGGCGCGGTGTACTTTGGCTGGTTGATGGACCGCTTCAACGCCAACCGCATCATTGCCGTGGGCTACGGCCTGACGGCGGTGGCGATCTGGGCTATCGGTCAGATGGTTGGGCAGGTCGGCGCCCTGGTCTTGATCGTGTTTCTGGCGGGTGCCATCATGAACACCTCGCAGTCCTCCTTGCCAGCCCTTGCTGCCGCCTTCTACCCGACACGTGGCCGCGCTACCGGAGTCGCCTGGATGCTGGGCATTGGCCGGTTTGGAGGCATTGCTGGCTCATTTCTGGTGGCGACGCTGGCCAGTCGCCAGATGGGCTTCGCCGACATCTTCACGGTGGTGGCGATTCCCAGCGTGATCGCGGCTGTGGCTTTGCTGGTCAAGCAGTGGGCCCACCCAGAAGACCCTGCAGGCAAAGCGCCTACCCACGCGGCTGCGCACTAGCCGTGGTTTGATATGTGAATTAAGGACGACATATCATGACAAAACCTCTCATCATCGATTGCCACGGCCACTACACCACCGCGCCCAAATCGCTGGAAAACTGGCGTAACCAGCAAATCGCCGGCATCAAAGACCCGGCCCTGAGCCCGAAGGTTTCCGATTTGAAGATCAGTGACGACGAGCTGATCGAGACCATCGAAGCCAACCAGCTGCGCCTGATGCGCGAGCGCGGCAGTGACCTGACCATCTTCAGCCCGCGCGCCAGCTTCATGGCCCACCACATTGGCGACTTCAATGTGTCCAGCACCTGGGCGGCGATCTGCAACGAGCTCTGCTACCGCGTCAGCCAGCTGTTCCCCGACAACTTCATTCCTGCG
>JAPLPK010000024.1 GCA_026400275.1 Burkholderiales bacterium | reverse complement strand
GCGCCAGCGGTCAGGGCGAACAGGGCGGAAGCGGCGATGCGGTTGAAAGTGCGTGTCATGGTGAGGTTCCTTTTGGGTTTGCACCGTAACCGGTGCGGTTTGTTGTCGATGGGGTGATCTTCCCAAGACAGCGCCAACCCCGTGTTGCGGAACCCGGCAGGCAGATTTCAACTGCAATCTAGGGTGAAACCCTAGGCAGTTATTTACTATGAAGTTAATAGCTGCATGCGCAGGTATTACCTGCGCTAGAGCCACTTTTTACTTAGATTTCACAGACTGTGCATGGCGCACCGCCAGGTAGGCGAACACCAGGCCTGGGCCCAGCGTGATGCCGGGCGCGGTGTAGACGCCGCCCATGATGGACTGCATGTCGTTGCCCACGGCATACAGGCCGGGGATGGGGGTGTTGTCTTCGCCCAGCACGCGCGCGTCGGCGTCGGTGGCGAAGCCGGTGGCGGCGCCTATGTCGCCGGGATAAAGACGCACGGCGTAGTACGGTGCCTGGTGCAGCGGCCCCAGGTTGGGGTTCTTGCCGCCGGCAGCGGGGTCGCCCATATTCTGTGAATAAGCGCTGCTGCCGCGCTGGAAGTCTGGGTCCACACCCGTATCGGCATAGCGGTTGATCTGGGCCACGCTGGCCTGCAGGCCTTGCGCATCAATGCCCAGTTTGTGCGCCAACGCATCCAGCGTGTCAGCCTGCGCCAGGTAGCCGTCGGCCAAGAAGGGCTCCAGCCCCTTGCCGCCGGGGCGCACCATGCCGATGCCGTATGCGTGCAGAGCCTCGGCGTCGCAGACAAGATAGGCGGGCAGATTGCCGGGCTGCTGCATGGCCAGGCCGAACAGGTGGTACGAGGTGCTTTCGTTGACGAAGCGCCGGCCTGCCTGGTTCACCGCCAGCATGCCGGGTTTGGCGCGGTCCATCATGAAATGCGGGAACACGGCCGTGCTGCCGTCTGCGCGCAGGCGCTTCGACACCGGTGCCCAGAAGGCCGGGCTCAAGCCGCCTTGGCCATAGTGGGCCCCCACATGCTGGGCCAGGCCGTGGGCCTCGCCGGTGTGGCCGGGCGCAGCCGGGCACCAGTCGGCCGGCACGCCGGGCAGCAGGTCGGCGCGCAGCTGGGCGTTGCGGTTAAAGCCCCCGCTGGCCAGCACCAGTCCAGCCCCCACGCCCACCGTGCGGTGCTGGCCGGTTTGCAGCAGGGTGACTGCGGTAATGCCCTGCGCCTCGCGGTGGATGCGGCGCACCGAGGTGTTCAGCGCCAGCGTCACGTTCGCGTGCTGCGACAGCGAATACAGCAGCCGCCCGACCAGGGCATTGCCCATCACCAGCCGGGTGCCGCGCGGGTGGCGTAGCCGGTCCAGCGCATGGCGGGCCAGCAGCTTGGCGGCGTGCTTGAATGAACGGCAGGACTTGCCCAGCGCCAGCAGGTGGTTGATGTCGGTGCGGTCCACCATCATGCCGCCGAGCACGGTGAATTCGGGGATGGGCGGGCGTACCAAAGCGAACAGATCGCCCAGCAGGCGGCCATCGAACGGCAGCGGCTCCAGCGCGCGGCCGTTCAGCGTCGATCCGCCTAGGTCGGAGATGTAGTCCGGGTGCTTAGGGTAGGCGCGGTAGTGCACATCGCTGCGGCTTTCCAGCAACTCCACCGCCTGCGCGCCGTGGTCCAGAAAGGCCTGGCGCAATGCCGCTGGGCTGCGCGCGCCGATGGCGTTGTCGAGGTAACGCTTTGCATCTGCCAGCGTGTCGGTCGGGTTGACGCTGGCCGCATGCCGCGTGCCCGGAATCCAGGTGGTGCCGCCCGACCAGGCCGTGGTGCCGCCCACGTACTCTGTGCGTTCAACCAGCAAAACCTTCTGCCCGGCAATCGCCGCAAACAAAGCCGCCGCCATGCCCGCGCCGCCAGCCCCCACGACCACCAGGTCGAAGGCAGAGGATTCGGGCAAAGCCGCCAGGGATGGCAGAAGCTGCATGCTATTGCTCCAAGAGGAAGTCCACCATCAGGTCGCGCACGCGGCCAAACATGTGGGCGCCGGTCATGGTCTGGCAGCCCTGGGCGCGGGCGGCGGCGATCAGCGGCGTGATGGCCGGCGCGGTGATTACGCAGCCTACGAACATGCTGGCTTGCAGCTTGCCGGCGTCCACCGGAATCAGGTCGCTGGCCTGCATGCCCACCGGGCTGGCGTTGAGCACGATGTCATACCCCGTGGGGTCGGCCGATCCGTGCGTGACCGGGCATTTGCCCAGGCTGGCCAGGCGGTCCACCAGGGTGCTGCGGCGGGCCGCGTCCGGGTCGAAGATGGCCAGGCTGCGCACGCCTGCCACCACCAGGGCATGGGCAATGGCCGAGCCCGCACCACCGGCGCCGACCAGCAGGGCTTTCTTGCCGGCGGGCTGACAGCCGTTGTCCTGCATGGCAGACACAAAACCCAGGCCGTCGAACATATCGCCATGCCAGCTGCCGTCGGGGTTGCGGCGCATGGTGTTGACGGTGTGCAGGAAGGCGGCACGCTCTGACGTGGTGGCGCACAGCCCATAGCAGGCGAACTTGTGCGGCACGGTGACGATGACGCCGTCCACGTTCTGCGCCAGCGACACGCCATCCAGCCAGGCGGCCAACTGAGCCGGTGCCACATGGGCCGGCATCACATAGGCGTTGTGGCCCCGGTCGTGGAAGGCCTGGCTGACGCCGGCGGGTGACTTCACCTGCGCGATCGGGTCGCCCACAATGAAATGCACACGGGTGGCGCCGCTCAAAGGTTCTGACATGCTGAAGTGCTCCGTTGTTCTGGTCAATGCAGCGATCATAAATAAAAGTGGAATACTATTCAACTTTTGAATTTAGTTCTGATTTTGATAAGATCACGCCTTATTGAACCGACGGAGCACGCTGCATGAATGGCGTTTTAGAGAGAACCCTAGGCATCCTGGAGCTGCTGTCCCAGCACGGCGCCGGGCTGGAGCTGGCGGCCATAGCCGACCAGCTCGACATCCCGCGCAGCGCGGTACACCGCCTGCTGGCCGACCTGGTGCGTTGCGGCTATGTGCGGCAAACCCGCGACCACGGCGACTACCTGCTGACCACCAAGCTGGTGTCCATGGGCCTGAGCTTCTTGAGCCACACCGGTATCGTTGATATTGCCCAGCCGCTGCTGGACCGCCTGGCCGAAATCTCTGGCGAGCTGGTGCGCCTGGCCGTGGTGGACGGCAACCGCCTGACCTGGGTGGCGCGTGCCCAGGGCGCCCGCCAAGGCCTGCGCTACGACCCCGACATGGGCAGCGATGCACGCATCTCCTGCTCGTCCTCCGGCCTGGCCTGGCTGTCCACCATGGAAGACGACGCGGCACTGGCCCTGGTGGCCCAGCAGGGCGTGGGCCCGGTGGAAGAATTCGGCCCCAACGCCCCGAAAACCTTGCAGGAAGTCATGGCCCAGGTACACGCCACACGCGAACGCGGCTACAGCCTGACGCTGGAAACCTACACCCCCGGCCTGAACGCCATGGCCGCGCCCGTGCGCCTGAACGGCCAGCCCGCCTTGGGCACCATCAGCATCGCCGGCCCGTCGGCCCGCTTCACGCTGGAACGCATGCAGGCCCTGGGCGCCGACCTGGTGTCGCTGGCTGCCCAGCTGGCCGCCGCCAGCGGCGCATCGCCTTTCTTCAACCAGCCGCGTGCCAACGCCACGGCGGGTCTAAAGAAAATCTACGCGGCGTAAATATGAAACACCCCCAGGCTTGCCCACTTCGTGTGGCCTCCACCCCCCTTGCAGGGGGCAACACCAGCAGCCCGGCAAAGCCGGCTCTGCGGTGTTCTGGTGGACAGACAGGCACGTAATCAGGCAGGCAGATGATTGAAATGCAAGCTCCAGCTTCTTCCTGCGACCTTTTGGTGATCGGCTCCGGCGCTGGCGGTTTGTCCGCCGCCGTCACGGCTGCCCATCTGGGCTTGAAGGTGTTGGTGGTGGAAAAGGAAGCTCAGTACGGCGGCACCACCGCCTGGTCGGGCGGCTGGATGTGGATTCCGCGCAACCCGCTGGCAACTGAGGCCGGCATCGTTGAGGACATCGCCCAACCCACGGCGTATCTGCAGCAGGAGCTGGGCGCGCAATTCGACGCGGCGCGGCTCCAGGCGTTCTTGCAGCAGGGGCCGCGCATGGTGGAGTTCTTCCGCAGCCACACCGCCCTGCAGTTCATCGACGGCAACGGCGTGCCCGACTTCCACGGACGCAACCCGTTTGCGGCCAAGGGTGGCCGGTCGATCTGCGCCGCGCCGTTTGATGGCCGCCGCCTGGGCGCGCGCATCCAGCAGCTGAAGCCGCCGCTAGCCGAGACCACGCTGTGGGGCATGGGCATTGCATCCGGTGCAGAGCTGCGGCATTTCTTCAACGCCATGCGCAAGCCTGCGTCGCTCTGGTATGTGAGCCACAGGGTGCTGCGCCACTGTGCCGATCTGCTGCGCTACCGGCGCGGCATGCGGCTGGTGAACGGCAATGCGCTGGTCGCCGGCCTGGCCGCTTCGGCCTTTGCCAAGGGCGTGCAGATTCGCACCAGCAGCCCCGCGCAGCGCCTGCTGGTCGAACACGGCTGCGTGCTCGGCGCGGTGGTCAACGGCACGGAAATCCGCGCGCGCTGCGGCGTGGTACTGGCCTGTGGCGGCTTTCCGCATGACGCGGTGCGCAAGCAAGATCTGCTGGACCATGAACATTGGTCGGCCGCATCGCGCGGCAACACCGGCGACGGCCTGCGCCTGGGCGAGTCGGCCGGCGGCCAGGTGGCGCGTGACGCGGTGCAGGCCGCTGCGCTGGCCCCCGTGTCGCTGGTGCCGCAGGCGCACGGCAGCTTCGCGCATTTCCCGCACCTGGTGGAGCGCGCCAAGCCGGGCCTGATCGCGGTAACAGCGAATGGCCGGCGCTTCACCAACGAGGCGGATTCGTATTTCGACTTTGTGCGCGGCATGCTGGCGACCGCACCTAGCGGCCAGCCGGTGCAGGCCTGGCTGGTCTGCGACCACGCCTTCATCCGCCACTACGGGCTGGGCGCAGTCAAACCCGCCCCCATGCCCATGGGCGCCATGCTGCGCAGCGGCTACCTGCAACGCGGCAACACCCTGGCTGATCTGGCGCTGGCCTGCGGCATCGACGCTGCGAACTTGCAGGCCACGGTGCAGCGCTACAACCAGCAAGCACTGGAAGGCCGTGACGCCGACTTCGCCAAGGGCGAGACCCCCTACAACCGCGTGCAGGGCGATGCCGGTGCCGGCCTGGCCAACCCCTGCATGGCGCCGCTCACCCAAGCGCCGTTCTACGCGGTGAAGATCGTCCCCGGCAGCCTGGGCACCTTCGCCGGCCTGCGCACCAACGCCAGCGCCCAGGTGCTGGATGCGCGCGGCTATCCCATTCCCGGCCTGTACGCCGGTGGCAACGACATGCACAGCGTGATGGGCGGCAGCTACCCCAGCGGCGGCATCACCCTGGGGCCGGCGATGACGTTTGGCTTCATAGCCGCGCACCACGCAGCTGGCGTGCATTTATAAGAAATCGACCTCCAGCGCAAGCAACACCTGCGCAAGCAGCTCTTAATTCAATAGCAAAAGGAATCTCCATGTACTACGAACTCGCCACCATGACCCTGCCCTTTGGCACCGCCGGGCACGCCGCCACCAACGTGCAGGCCTACACCACCGCGCCCGATGCAGGCGGTGAGCTGCTGGGCTGCTGGTTTACCGACATCGGCCAGCTGAACCAGATGATCGTGCTGCGCGGCTTTGCCGACCTAGGCGCGCTGCAGGCCGAGCGCGAGCGCACGCAAAAAAGCGCCGACCCGTTTGGCTGCGGCAGCATCTTCCAAAGCCTGGAGCAGCACAGCTACCACGGCTTTCCGTGGATGAAGCCGGTGCGCCCGTCTGCAGAATCTGGCATCAGCGGCCCGGTCTACGAGATCCGCACCTACGGCATCAAGACCGGTGGCGTGCAGGCCACGATTGACCTGTGGGAACAGTACGTGCCGCCACGCGAAACACTGTCGCCCTGCGTGGTGGCCATGGTTGCGCTGGACGGCCCGCTGCGCTTCACCAACATCTGGGCCTACCCCACGCTGGACGCACGCAGCAAGGCCCGCGCCGACGCGGTGGCCCAAGGCATCTGGCCACCCAAGGGCGGGCCGGCGCACCTGACGACCAACATGTTCTCCACCATCGCGATGCCCACGGCGGTATCGCCGCTTAAGTAAAGCGGGGACGGCGATGCGCACCTATTCCCTGGCCTACCTCACTGCCTCTGGCCTCACGCCGCCGCAGATGCTGGCCGCCGCCGCACAGCTGGGCTACCGCCATGTAGGCATGCGGCTGCAGCCCAATATGCCCGGCGCGCCGCACCAGGTCTTGCTGGGCGATGCCGCCATGCTGCGCGAGACCCTGGCGGTGCAGCGCGATACCGGCGTGGGTGTGTTCGACATTGAAATCATCCGCCTCGGCGCCGACTTCGACCCGCAGGCGCACCGCCCACTGCTGGAAGCCGGCGCCGCCCTGCAGGCCAAAGCCGTGCTGGTGGCCGGTGACGACCTGGACCTGCCGCGCCTGGCCGACAGCTACGCCCGGCTCTGCGCCTTCATGCAGCCTTACGGCATGACAGCCGACCTGGAATTCATGCCCTGGACCGCCGTGCCCGACGCCCAGGCCGCGCTGCGCACCGTGCGCGCCGCCGGCAGCCCGGCGAATGCCGGCATCCTGGTCGATGCGCTGCATTTCGCCCGCTCCCACACCACGCTGGACGACGTGCGCGCCCTGCCACGCGAACTGCTGCACTACGCGCAAATCTGCGATGCGCCCGCCGGCAAAGACTTCACGGTAGAGCAAATGATTCACACCGCGCGCTGCGAACGCCTGCTGCCCGGCGAAGGCGGTATCGACCTGGCCAGCCTGTTCCATGCGCTGCCGGCAGACCTGCCGATCAGCGTAGAGGTGCCGCAACAGCTGCGGGTGGCACAGCTGGGCGATGTGGCGTGGTCGCGCCTGGCGCTGGAGGCGTCGCGCAAACTGCTAGCTTGACCAAGGTCAACACGAGCGCCATCGCGAAGCAGATACTGGGCCTCCACTCTGGAGGCGACGTATGAAGCTGACATTTATCGGGGCCGCGCAAAAAGTCACCGGCTCCTGTTATTTGGTGGAAACTGACTCACTCAGGTTCCTGGTGGACTGCGGCATGTTCCAGGGCGGGCGCGAAGCCCGGGTGCGCAATCTGCAGGCCTGGACGTTCGACCCGCGCCAGATCGACTTTGTACTGCTAACCCACGCCCACATCGACCACAGCGGGCTGCTGCCCCGGCTAAGTGCGCTGGGCTTTCGCGGTCCGATCTACACCACCACGGCCACCGTGGACCTGCTGTCCGTCATGCTGCTAGACAGCGCCTTCATCCAGGAAACCGACTGGGCGCGCGCCCAGCGTAAAAACCACGGCCAGCACAAGCTGGCGGCCACGCCCGCACCGCTGTACACCGTGGCCCAGGCCCAGGCCTGCCTGGAGCAACTCAAAGGCGTTGCCTACGACGAAGATGTGCAGCCGCATGCCGCCCTGCGCTGCCGCTTTCGCGATGCCGGCCACATCCTGGGCTCGGCCATCCTGGAGCTGTGGCTGACCGAAGGCAGCAAAACTACCAAGCTGGTGTTCTCCGGCGACCTGGGTCAGCCCGGGCGGCCCATCGTGCGTGACCCGACCACCATCGACAGCGCCGACGTGCTGCTGGTCGAATCCACCTACGGCGACCGCCTGCACCGGCAGATGAAGGAAACCGTGGACGAACTGGTCCAGGTGGTGGAAGACACGCTGCGCCGGCGCAAGGGCAACATCATCATTCCCGCCTTTGCGCTGGGCCGCACACAAGAGGTGCTGTGGCTGCTGGCAGACCTGTGCCGTCAATGCCGGCTGCCCAGGCTGAAGGTGTATGTCGACTCCCCCATGGCCACCAAGGCGACGGAAATCACCTGGCGCCACAAAGAGGTGCTGGACGACGAAACCCGGGCCTATCTGGTGCCCAAAGACACCCTGCCCCGCTGGATCGACCTGCACTTCACGCAAACCGTGGAGGAGTCGATCGCCCTGAACGACATCAAGGCCGGCGCCATCATCCTCTCGGCCAGCGGCATGTGCGACGCGGGCCGCATCAAACACCACCTGAGCCACAACCTGGGGCGGCCGGAGTGCGCCATCGTCATCATCGGCTTTCAGGCCGAAGGCACGCTGGGCCGCAAACTGGTGGACGGCGCCAAACGCGTGCGCATCTTTGGCGAAGAGCATGTGGTGCGGGCGCAGATCCACACCATCGGCGGGCTGTCAGCCCACGCGGACCAGGCGGCTTTGCTGGGTTGGCTCAAAGGCTTTACGAAGCCGCCCCAGCGGACCTTTGTGGTCCACGGCGAGGCGCAAACCGCACGCGGATTTGCCGACCAAATATCCCACACACTAGGCTGGAACGTGGAGGCCCCTACGCCCGGCACGCAGGTAGCGCTGTGACCCGTCCGCGCCGGCGGGCGCTGTTCAGCTGGCGCTGCGGCGCATGGCCACCGCTTGCTTGACCTGCGGGATCAACAGGGTTTCCAGGCCGCTGATGCCATGTGCTTGGGCGATCAGTTGCTCGTCCACGATCAGCGCAAAGTAAGGTGTGCCGTGGCAACGGATTTGCGGCGCCTGGCCTTGGGGGCCGGATCGGGCCAGCGGCGCCAGTTCGGGCGGCAATACGTTGGCCACCATGGGCGCCGCGCGGTAGGAGCCGAGCCGGGCCTGGAGGTAGGTGATCTGCGGGAATTCCGGTAGCTGCACCGCCATCAGGTTCTTGCGCCCGAAGTACTCGGCCTGGTAGCCCGAGCAGGACGGGCAGTCGGAGGCGCCCACGTACAACAGCACGATCCTGGAGTCGCTGCGGATGCTGGCCGTCAGCTTCTTGCTGGCCTTGCCGGCCTGGCGCAGTTCGGCCAGTTCGCTGCTGGGCAGCTTGGTCAGGCGCACGGGGCGCTGCTTGCCCTTGCTGTTCTCAAATTGCCCGAGGATGGCCGCTCCATTGGCATCCAGCACCGCCGTGATGATCGAGTCGCCGGGCGTCAAGAACTGGATGTGGATGCTGTCGCCCACCACGCGTGCCTGCCACTGGCGCACCGGCTTGGCCGTGCCATCCAGGTAGCCGTAGGCGGTGCTGGCCACCTCCAGGCTGTCGCCCTGCCGCTGCACGCCCGCCAGGCTGAGAAAGCGGTCGCGCGGGTCGCCTTCCACCGACACCAGCCAGGCGCCTTCGATCAGCCAGGCGGGGTCTGCCGGCGGGGCTGCCAACGCCGTGCGCCCGACGGCCCATACCAGGGGCAAGCTGCCGAAATAAGCCAGAGTCGTACGGCGGTGCAGGTTGAACATAAGCGGCTCCCAGAGCAACACACGATTCTGGGATGTCTGGCCCGTTGCGTCAAACCCCAGAGGATGCACCGTCAACCGCAAGGCGCCGCAGCCACCAATGCCAACGGCACCTGCTATTTTTCAATAGCAGGTGCCGTTGGCTGTACCAGCGTGCGGGCGGCTTGAGGCCGCAAACGCGATTACTCGTTGATGTCGCTGGAGAAGGTGCGCACAGCGCTGTAGGCATTGGCTACGCCGGGCACGGTGCTGGCCACATAACGGGCCTTGGCCTCTTCTTGCGGGCCTTGGGCCCATCCGTGCAGGGTGATGCTGCCGTTGTCGGCGGTCACGGTCAGGTCCTTGGCGTCGCTACCGAGCTTGCTGCTCAAAGCAGATTGGACTTGGCCTGCCAGGTCAGCGTCGTTGGAGGCTGCATGTGCGGGCAAGAAGGCGCCAGCGGCCAGGGCGAACAGAGCGGAAGCGGCGATGCGGTGGATGGAGCGGGTCATGGTGGAATCCTTGGGGTTGTTACACCGACAGTGGTGCAACTTGTTTCGGTGAGGTGATCTTCCCAAGCGGCAGCCAATGGCGTGTTGCTACAGCGGCGCGCCAGATTTCAACTGCAACCCGGGGTGAAACCCGGAGTCTTCCATTTACTATCAAGTTGATAGCTGCTCGCGCTCGTTCCAAGTGCGCTGTAGCCGCTTTTTACATAAATTTCAAGAACACGAAGATGCTTCAAAAAGACGGTATGCCCGTTTGTGATTAGCGACTTGCGTCCTGGGGGGTCAGCAGCGTGCCACGCCCTAGCAATTCGTGCTGATCCACGGTCAGACCGTTGCGAACGTCTTTCGCCATTGACTGGGCGACACACCCACTGATTGGCGGAATTGCAGGCGAAATGACTCGGCAGAGCCGAAGCCAGTCTGCTCGGCCACGCGCTCGATGCTCAGTGGTCCACGCTCCAGCAGGCGCTGCGCAAATTGCATGCGCTCTGCCAGCAACCAGACCTGTACCGATGTGCCGGTCAAGGCCTTGAATTGCCGGGTGAGGGTTCGGCGGCTGAGGCCGGCCTCCTGTGCCAACGAGTCCAGGCTGTGTGGTTCATGAAGCCGCGCACGCACCTCGTCCATCAGTCGGCCCAGCCGAGTGCCGGTGCGGGCCTTTGGCATGGGCTGCTGGACGAATTGCGCCTGGCCCCCTTCGCGGTGCGGAGGTATCACGAGCCGCCGCGCCAACTGATTGGCGCGTTCACCGCCCAACTGCTGTCGCACCAGATGCAGGCATGCATCCAGGCCCGCGGCGGTGCCTGCAGAGGTAAGTACGCGCCCCTCCTGTACGTAGAGCACGTCAGGCTCCACCCTGATATCCGCAAAACGTTGGGCAAACAGTGGGGCGTATTCCCAGTGCGTGGTGGCCCTTCCGCCTGCCAACAGACCTGCCTCGGCCAGCACATGACTGCCCAAGCAAAGCCCCACGATGGTGGCACCGCGCGCATGGGCAGCGCGTAGGGCGCGCAGCAGCGCCTCAGGGGGCCGCTCGTTGACGTCTCGCCAACTCGGCACGATCACCACCTGGGCCTTTTGCAGGGCGCGTAGCGATCGCAGGGCCGTCAAGGCAAAGCCTGCGCTGGTTCGCACGGGTGCTGGGTCAACGCTGCAGACCACGAGGTCAAATGGGTTGTCTGGCTCCAAACCCTCGCCGAACACCACGCAAGGCACTGACATATGAAATGGGCTGACACCTTCGAACACCACTACCGCCACCAGGTGGCGAAGCGGTTGCACTACGGGAGTGGAGGTCAATGCCATCGGTTCAAAAGAAGCAAGAACAGGTTGGCCCGATCTTACCGATGTTTGACTATCGGGCCTATGGTCGAACTTTCCTGTTTTCGGAAGAATCAAGACCTCACTCCATACTCTAGAGAACTACCATGTCCAAGCCAGCCTTGCTACTGATCGATCTGCAGAATGACTACTTTCCGGGCGGTGCGTTCGCGCTGTCAAACACTGAAGCCGTCTTGGCCGCTGTGGAACGGGCGATTCGCCATGCACAAGCAAAGGGCCTGCCGGTGGTGCATGTACAGCATGTGGCCGACGCTGCACAGGGCATCGCCCCTTTCTTCAACGCCGACACCGAAGGCGTGAAGATCCATCCACGCATCTTGGCCGCCGCACCGGATGCGCCGGTAGTGGTCAAGCATTTCGCCGACAGCTTCGAGCGCACCACGCTGCACGCGACACTGCAGGCTATGGGGGCTACCGAGCTGGTGCTGTGCGGCATGATGACGCAGAACTGTGTGACCCACACCGCGCTGTCCCGCCAAGCCGATGCCTACGAGCGAGTGACGGTGCTCACCGACGCCTGCACCACTGTCAGCGAGATGCTGCACGCCATCGCCCTGCATGCGCTATCAACCCGTGTTCAATTGGTCGACTCTGCGTCCAACTGGTGACAAGTTACGTTGCCCAGCCAATCGCCTATCCGAAAGTTGGCCCCGTGACTATGTTGAGCCCCACGCGTTTCGTGTTGGCATGCCTGGCAGCTCTGGCTGCGATTCCGGCAACGGCCGGGCAAGCGCCCAAGCAAATCGTGACGGCGTTCTTTGACCTCGCCTTCGTGCAGCGCCAACCTGTCGAAGCCGCGCGCAAGTACATCTCAGCCGATAAATACATCCAACACAACCCCGGTGGGGCTGACGGCCGCGCAGCGTTCATCGAAGGATTTGCGGCTTACGTCGAGAAGACCGATTTTCGTTGCGACATCAAGCGGGTGATCGCCGAAGGCGACCTGGTGGTTGTACACAACCATTGCAAGGAAAACCCGGCTGATGCCAACGATCGAGGCAGCTCCGTTGTGGACATCTTCCGGGTTGACAAGGGCCTGATCGTCGAACACTGGGACGTGGAACAGGCGGTGCCGGCGCAACCCAAGAACCACAACACCATGTTCTGACGGCGGCTCAGGTAGGGGCGCAAGTACGGGGGAGTTGCCCCGCGCGGGACAGAGAGCCTCCATTACCCGTTGATGTCGCTGGAGAAGGTGCGCACAGCGCTGTAGGCATTGGCTACGCCTGGCACGGTGCAGGCCCTATGGATAACAAGGTGAACCACCAGTTTGGCGGCCGCAATGTGTATTGGAACCAGCCGGACGGGCACCAGTGGGAGATATTGACCGTAAGCTACGCGCGCCAGCCTGCGGGCGGATAGGCGCCCGAAGCAAGGTCAGTTCGCCAGGATGGTGTGCGGCACACGCCCCACCGGTACGGTCTTCAAGGCCTTGCCGTTTTCGGTGTTGATGAGGGTCATGTCGTCCGACATGCCGTTGGCCACGTACAGGCGCGAGCCCTCCTTGCACAAGGCCACGCCCCAGGCGCGTTTGCCCACCAGCACGACGCGGCGCACGGTGCGGGTGGCCACGTCTACCTCGGCCACATGGTTGGCGCGCCCTAACGCCACCCAAACGGTCTTGCCGTCGGGCGTCATCAGCATGCCGACGGGTGTGATGTCGGAGGCGCGCATGCCCTGCAGCTGGAAGGGCAAGGTCTGCTTCACCTTCATGGCGCGGGTGTCGATGATGCTGACACTGGCGCCCAGCTCGTTGGTCACCCACAGCTCGCTGCCGTCGGGGCTTAGCGCAAAGCGCCGGGGGCGCATGCCTACCTTTACCTGCCCTGCGAGTTTGCGCGTGGCTACGTCCACGGCGTAGACGGTGTTGGCGGCCTCGGAGGTGACGTAGACAAACTTGCCGTCGGCAGATGCCAGGACGCCCTCGGGCTCGGCACCGGTTTTGACGGAAAACAGCGGCTTCTTGCTGGCCAGGTCGTAGGCGGCCATCTGGCTGTCTTCTTCGATGGACACATAGGCGGTTTTGCCGTCGGGCGACAGGGAGAATATCTCCGGGCTGTCGCCACTGGGTACGGTGTCGATCAGCTTGCCGGCCTGCACATCGACCACGCCGATCTGGTTGCTGTCGCCGCAGGCCACCATGATCTGCTGCCCGCCCTGCGCCCAGGCCATGTGGCGGGGTCGCTGGCAGGTGCGGATGGTGCGGATGGGCTTGCCCTCCGGGTCCATTTGCAGGATCTGGTGGTCTTTTTCGCTGCTGACAAAGATGTCGGCGGTGGCCTGCAGGCTGAGGCTAGACAGGCAGGCCGCCAGGCACAGCGAGCAGGCGGCTTTCAATAGCGTTTGCATTCGGTAATCCTTGAGAAGGCTGGCTGTCACTTTTTGACGCAGCCAGGCCAGCAACTGTGCGCTGTGCTCCAGGCTGCAACAGTGGTACCGCAGGTGTTCAGGGTGCGGCCAGGGTCAAGCCGCGCGACTGGAACAGTGCCAGCAACTCGCCCTGTTGGCGCAAAGCACCTAGCGCGTCGTCCAGCGCCTTGGCCAGTTCTTTGTTGCCGGCCTTGACGGCCATGCCCAGCGGCCAGCCATTGGGCGGTATGCCCGGCAGCACGAGTTTGGAGAAAGCCCAGTCCTGCTTGTTCAGGTTCAGCTCGAACACTGCCGCCTCGGCCTGTGCCAGCGTGACAAAGGCCACGTCCGACTGGTGGGCCAGCACGGCTTTGGCCGCGTCCACGCCGGTCTTGTAGAGGGAAGTGTGGGCGCGCAGCAGGCCGCCCTTGTAGCCCATCAAGGCGCTGGCGGCACCACTGCCCTGCTCCACCGCGATCTTCTGCTCCGCCAGGTCTTCCGGGTTGTACACCTGGGGCAGCGCCTGGGGGTTGTGCAGTACCACCAGGTGTTCGCGCGCGTAGGGCGCGAAGATGAAGGCCTGGCGGTTTTCTTCCATGAAGTATTTGTCCACCGGCACATGCAGCATGACATCGGCCGGGCCGTAGCCCAGGTAGTGGCCGCGCCAGACCATGTTGCGCAGGTCGTCGTTCATGTTCTCGCCGGAGTCAAAGGGCAGCAGCGACGCGTTGAGCTGCATCTGCTTCGCCAGGGCCTGGGCCAGGCCCACGTCCAGGCCCGCCATGCCGGATGCACCGCCATCGGAGTAAGGCGCGTTGTCTTTGTACAGCGCGACTTTGAGGATGCCGCTGGCCTTGATCTTCTCCATCGCCGTGCGCTCCTGCGACCAGGCCTGCGGGGCGACGCCCAGCATGATGGGCAGGGCACCCAACATGGTTCTACGCGATAGCAAACGAGCGGGGGCCCGCGTTGGCAGATGTTTCAAGAGTGTCTCCGGTTGTAGTTGTAAGTCTGGGAATCGCGCCGGCTTCAGGGTTCGCGGCGGGTTTCCAGATAGGTCTTGATGGCCCAGATGGCCTCTTGCGTCAGGATGCCTTCGAACGGCGGCATGTAGACCCGCCCATCACGCGCGCGCCCACGGCGCACGGTCGAGAGGAAGTAGTCGTCCATTTCCTTGAAGCAAGCCTGCTTTTTGGCAGCGTCTGCCAGCCCCATGCAGTCCGCATCAATCTTGCGCAGGTCGGGTGAAATCCCACCCGAGATGGCCTCCAGCCCGTGGCAGCGCGCGCAGTTCTGGTTATAGGCCGAGGTGCCTATGCGCAGCGCCTCTTTGTGGCCGTCGCCGGCGGAGTACGGGTTACTCTCCATCCATTGGCTGCCTAGCTGCGGCAGGGTGTGGGTATCGACGGATTGCGGCACCACGTCACCGTGCGCCATGGCCGAAGTACTACCCAGTGACAAGCACAGGGCCAGGGTGGCGGCCACCCAGGCTCCACCACGTTGCAGGAAAGATGTCATACGCTGTCTGTCTCCATATTTTGTTGATGATGCTTAGATTCAGCAAATACCGCGCCAGTGCCAGGCAGTCCCCCACGGCGGGTTTGGAGGCCATACCAGCGCCCGGCTTCCCGCATCTGTGCCAATTTGCAGCACCCCGGTGTACCGTGGCTGGCGAGCATCTTGCGTTGCCATGACTGCTGTAACAAAACGGAGCAAAATACATGGCTGACAGACCCCACAGCGGCTCCGCCGATTCCAGATTTCCGGTGATATGCAACACAGATTGCCCCGAGAAAAACAACTGGCATTGGCAAGAAGTGCCACCCGGAGACAACATGATCGAAAAAAGTTTTTCTGCGGAGCCCGATGCCGCAGGCGGTATCCACGGAGACAGCCCCCTCTATTCGGCGCTGATAGGTTCGTCCCGCCAGCGCTCACGGGACTACGGGCTGGATGAGCATGACCGCCCAGACCTTTCACGGGCTGCACGTGGCCTGATGAACCAGGCCCTGGAAGAAAACCGCTTTCTCTACCAGCATGCAGCGCCTGTCATGGAAACGCTGTACGAGCAAATCGCCAACACCCACAGCATGGTGTTGCTGACGGCGCGCAGCGGCATGATTCTGCATTCGCTGGGCGACGCAGATTTCTTGGAAAAGGCCTCCCAGGTCGCCTTGCAGCCAGGCGTGGACTGGTCTGAAAAAGGCAAAGGCACGAATGCAATTGGTACCGCGCTGGCCGAGGAAAAGCCCATCGTGGTCCACGGGGACCAGCACTTCCTGCAGGCCAACCGCTTCCTGACTTGCTCCTGCACACCGATATTCGACCCGTACGGCAAAGTTATTGGCGCGCTCGACGTGACCGGCGACCACCGCAGCTACCACCAGCACACCATGGCCCTGGCGCGCATGTCCGCACAGATGATCGAAAACCACATGTTCGCGGATGTGTTCCACACCGAGATCATGGTGCGCTTTCACACCCGCGCCGAGTTCCTGGGAACGCTGATGGAAGGGATTGCGGTGTTCGACCCGGAAGGACGCTTCATCACCGCCAACCGCAGCGCGCAGTTCCAGTTCGGCATGTCCAGCGGTGCCTTGGCGGCACACACTTTTTACTCGCTGTTCCGCATCTCCACCTCGCAGTTCCACGACCGCGTCCGACAGGCCAAGGGCAACGTCATCTCGCTGTGCCTGCACAACGGCGTGACCATCTGCTGCCGCGCAGAACACAAGACGTCGCGCGCGTTTGAGACCGTCAACTTCTCGGGCGGCGATATGGTGCGCCCCGATGCCACGCCCAAGAGTGACAGCAAGACATCCAACAGTGATCTGCGAGCGCAACAAAAGGCATCGCTGTCCAGCCTGCGCTACCTGGACACCGGCGACACACAGATCTCGGCGGTGATCGAGAAACTGCAGATGGTGCGCGGGCGCGACATCCCGATCATGATCCTGGGTGAAACAGGTACCGGCAAAGACTTGCTGGCGCAGGCCATACACAACGACTCGCCGCGCGCCAACCACAACTTCGTCTCCGTCAATTGCGCCTCGATTCCCGAGACGCTGATCGAGTCCGAACTGTTTGGTTACGAAGAAGGCGCCTTCACCGGTGCCAAGCGCAAGGGCGCCATCGGCAAGGTGCAATTCGCCCATGAAGGCACCTTGTTTTTAGATGAAATCGGCGACATGCCCAAGCACCTGCAGGCGCGCCTGCTGCGGGTTTTGCAGGAGCGCAAGGTCAGCCCCCTGGGAGCGGGAAAAGAGGTTGAGGTCGATGTGGCCGTGATCTGCGCCACCAACAAGAACCTCAAGGAAATGATTGCCCGGGGCGAGTTCCGCGAAGACCTGTACTACCGGCTCAACGGCCTGGTGGTGCGCCTGCCGGCCTTGCGCGAACGGCAGGACCTGGAGGTGGTGGCGCGCAAAATCCTGGCCAGCGTGAGCCAGGCTCCGGTGCCCATGGGCATCTCCAAGGAAGTGATGTCTGTGCTGCGCCAGTACCCCTGGCCGGGCAACTTCCGCCAGCTCTTCAATGTGCTGCGCACAGCCGTCGTTATGGCAGGCAGCTCCGAATACCTGCAGATCGGCCATCTGCCCGAGGAGTTTCTGGATGAGCTGAACTACGTCGGCGCGCGGCCAACCGAGACCGCAGGGTCTCCCGTCGAGATCCGGGTGGAAACCCCGGCGGGTTCGGTGCCAACACCTGCCCCTGCCCGGGAAAACCACAACCTGGAGAGCGTGGCCCTGGAAGCCATGGCCCAGGCGCTGCGTTCGACCCGGGGCAATGTGTCGGTGGCTGCAAAACTGCTGGGCGTGTCTCGCAACACGATCTACCGCAAGAAGGCGCTATTGCCCGACGACATCTGGGATTGAGATATGGGCAGTGCTGTAGGTATCGCTACAGCACTGCTCGGCCCCGGCCTGCGGGACCGAATTTATTTCTGTACGGTAAGAATCCAGCGTGCCAGCAGGTTGAGGTCGTCCTTGCCCAGCGCGGCATGCGGCGGCATCGGAATGCGGCCCCATTTGCCCTTGGATCCGTACTGAATGGACTGCGCCAGCGAGGCTACCGCATCCTTGTCGTCGCTGTATTTGGCCGCTACGCTGGAGTAGGACGGACCGACCACTTTTTCCGCAGCAGAGTGGCAGCTGAAACAACCGCTGCTTTTGGCCAACTCCATTGCCGACTTGGCATCCGCCTGGCTCAAGGGCTGTGACGCATGGACGGCCCCCATGGCCATCAAAAGGGGGATTGCTAGGATTTTCATATAACAACTCAATCAAAATAAAACCAGGTTCTGGCCCGGCCGCTGAGCATCCGGCCAGAACCGCGAGGCAGGACGCCTTAGGACTTAGGCAGCTTGAAGGTCCAGACCGAACCGCCTTGTTCAAGGAAGTTCACTTTCTTGGCCACTTCACCACCCCACAAAGGCACAGCACCACCCCAGCCGGACACCACGCTCACGTACTGGTCGTTGCCATCTTTCCAGGTGATAGGAGGGGCCACCACGCCAGAGCCGGTCTGGAACTGCCACAGCACCTTGCCGGTCTTCGCATCGGCGGCCTTCAGGTAGCCTTCGGGCGTACCCCAGAACACCAGATCTCCGGCAGTGGTCAGCACGCCACCCCAGAGCGGCGCGCTGTTCTTGACTTCCCACGCCACATTGCCGGTCTTGGGATCGATCGCGCGCAAGGAGCCAATGTGGTCTTCAAACAAAGGTTTGATGGTGAAGCCAGCACCCAGGTAGGCACCACCCTTTTTGTAACTGATGGGCTCGTTCCAGATCTCCATGCCCCACTCGTTGGTGGGTACGTAGAACAGCTTGGTTTTGGGGCTGTAGGCCATGGGCATCTGGTTCTTGCCGCCAAGGAAGCCGGGCGCTGCGAACACAGATGCGCCCTTCTTGCCGTCGCCGCCCTCTGCCGACGGATCTCCCGGACGGTTGGCAGGATCGAAGTTGGGTCGGCCGGTTTTCAAGTCGATGCTGGTGGCCCAGGTGGTCTTCTTGACGAAGGGGAAGGCGTTGAGCAACTTACCTGCGGTCGCGTCGATCACGTAGAAGAAACCATTGCGGTCGGCCTTGCCGCCCACGCGTTTTCCATCCATGTCGAAGGTCACAAACTCGTTCACGCCGTCAAAGTCCCATGCATCGTTGGGCGTGCCCTGGTAGTGCCAGACGATCTTGCCAGTCTTCACGTCGATGGCTACAGTGGACGCGGAATACAGGTTGTCGCCCTTGCGCACATGGCTGTTCCAGGGGCCGGGATTGCCGGTGCCGAAGTAGGCCAAACCGGTCTTCGCGTCGTAGGTGCCGCCCAGCCAGGTGGCGGCGCCACCGGTCTTCCAGGTCTCGCCGGGCCAGGACGCATTGGTAGTGCCGGTGATGCCGTTTTCCTTGCCGTTCAGGTAACCCATATGGCCTTCGACCATGGGGCGGCTCCAAACCAACTTGCCGGTCTTGGGGTCGCGTGCCTCAACACGGCCTACCACGCCAAATTCGCCGCCGGACACCCCGGTCAGCAGCAGGCCCTCGGCGATCAGCGGCGCAGCGGTGTAGCTGTAGCCAGCTGAATAGTCGTCGATTTTTTCACGCCACACCACCTTGCCGGTGTTCTGGTCCAAAGCCACCAGCTGCGCGTCCAACGTACCGAAAATCACCAGGTTGTCGTAGAGCGCGGCGCCACGGTTCACCACGTCACAGCAAGGCATGATGCCCTCGGGCAAACGATGCTCGTATTTCCACAGCTTCTCGCCGGTCTTCACGTCGATGGCAAAGATGCGTGAGTACGAAGCCGTGACGAACATCTTGCCCTTGTAGACCAGGGGCTGCGATTCCTGGCCGCGCTGCTTCTCGCCACCAAAGGACATGGACCACACGGGCGCCAGCTTGCTGACGTTGCTGGTGTTGATCGTGGTCAGGGGAGAGAAGCGTTGACCCTGGGTACCGAGGCCCCAGCTCAGCACGGATTCTGGATGCGTCGCATCCCCTGCAATCATGGCGTCGGTAACCTGCGCCGACACTTGCGTGCCTGCCGCCACCATGAGTAAGCCGAGAAGTTTTCTGTTCACAATCGTGTCTCCTGTTTATTAGCTGGCTCGAAATACCGCCTCTTCAAGGGCGGTGACATCGGTTCCCGCCTTGCACATCGCAAAGCCATCAACCACCTGCATTTGCGCAATATGTATGCCAGTGGATTTGAGGTTCATTTCGCCCTGGATCTACAGGTAAAACCGAAGCAACTGCGCCATCTGCAAGGTAAGGGTCGAGCCAGGCTGCTGCACTCTGCAACACTGTTCCAATATGAGCCAGTGGACGGAACAACCAGGCTCAGGCGGGCAGCAGCGTGACACCCGGCGTGGCCTGCCAAACGCCTTTTTTATCGACCACCAGCACATCCACATTCCAGACCTTGGCCAGTTGCAGGGACTGTTTGAAGCCAGCAACAAACATCACCTTGGTCAAGGCGTCGGCCAACACGCAACTCGGCGCCAGCACACTTACGCACGACAGGCCAGACGGTGAATAACCGGTCGCAGGATCGAAGATGTGGTGGTGCTGGAAGTCGGCACTGAAGCTGCACTGGTTGTCGGCCGAGGTCGCCACACAGCGCCCGTCCAGGGCGATGCGCGCCAGCACAGCCTGCGCATCACGCGGATCGGCCAGGCCCAAGGTCCAGGGCCGGTCGGGCGCAGGTGCGCCCAAGGCCGCCCATTCCCCGGTATCGATCAAGGCATTCTGTATGCCCAGGGCCTGCAAACGCGCACGCACCCGGTCCGCCGCGTAGCCCTGCGCTATGCCGTTGAGGGTAATGCCCATTCCCTGCTGCTGCAACGCGATGCCATCTTCCGCAATCTGCAACTGCCGCCAATCGACCCGCTTGCGCGCGCTGCGCACTGCCCCGGGTGTAGGCAGCCGACCCTCGCTTTGGGCAGCCTCAAAAACCGTCCACAGGGGTTGCACCGTCACGTCGAATGTGCCGTGGCTGCGCGCCGATACCGATTGGGCAATACGCAAAATTTCGACCAAATCGGGATGTGGATTTTGCAAACTACCGCTGCGGTTGAGTTCACAGATCGCACTGTTGGGCCGGAAGAGGCTCATTTGGTCTTCGATCTGCCGGATGGCGTCGCGGACTGTGTCGAGCGCATGCTCCGCCAGCGCGGCATCCGCATGGCCCACACGGACCGTCATGGCAGTGCCCAGACCCGTGAGCGTGCGCGCATGCCACTGCAGGCCATCGGGCTGCCGGGCCTGGGACAGGCCGGCACCGCACAGGCCGATGGAAGTCTGGAGAAAGGTACGGCGCTTCATGCTGTGTCTCCGGCGATGGCGGTGAGCGGAACGATGGGTATCACCAACTGCTGGGCGGCTTTGCGTTTGCCGTTGAAAACCGGCACACAGAGTTCGTCACTCTCGTAGATCACCACGCAATCCATGCACTGGAAGCACTCGCCATAGTCCACCTTACCGGCCTTGTCGATGGCCTGGTAGGCGCAGTCGCTGCGGCAGCGCTGGCAGGGCTGGCCGCACTCCACACGTCGTTTAATCCAGTCGAAGCGGCGCAGCCGGCCCAACAGCGCCATGCCCGCGCCCAGGGGGCAGAGGTAACGGCAATAGCCCTTGTAGAAAAAGGCACTCAGGCCGACGGTGAACACCGCCCACAGCACGAACGGCCAGGCGCGCACGAAGTTCAGCGTGATGCTGGTCTTGAAGGGCTCGACTTCCACCAGCCGATCGCTCCAGGTTACAGACACACAGGCCGACAACAAGATGCCCGCAAGGATGAAATACTTGAGCCACTTCAACCGCGCGTCCAGCTGCGTCGAGACGCGCAGTTGCCGGATGCCAAGCCGCAGCGTCAACTTGCTGACCAGCTCCTGCAACGCGCCGAACGGGCACAGCCAGCCGCAAAACGTGCCCCGCCCCCAGACAAAGAAAGTGACCGCCGCAAACGCCCACAGCAGCACCGTCATCGGGTCGTACAAAAAGAACACCAGGCTCTGGTGTGCCAGCACGGCCTGGATGACGGCGACGAAATTCACCACCGACAACTGGCCCTGCGCGTGCCAGCCAATGAAGACCAGTGTGAACAGCAAATAACCGGTGCGGAAGACTTCCAGCCGGCGCTGGCTGGCACCCAGCCACTCGGGCTTGCGCAAGGCCCAAGCGAGCACGCCAAGACCGAAAAGCAATAAGCCCACTTCTGGCCAACGCCCGGTCCAACTGCTGCGCCAGGTCTTGGCATCGGTTGCCGCAGCCTCGACATAGCGGCCGGGCAGCTCGGCGCGGAAGACCAAGGGCTGGCGTACCACCTCGGGGTAGATCTGGCCCTTGCTGCGCGTGACCAGCAAAGCAAAGTCCAGCGGCGCCGCCGGGTCCAGGCCCGCCGGGGCGATCACCCGAAACACGCTCACCTGCGCGCCGGCCATTGACTCTGGTAAGCGCAGGCGGGCATCCAGGTCTAGGTCGCGCAGTTCCAGCGGCAGGCCCTGCTGGGTCAGGGTCAAGCGGTCGGGCACCGTGCCGCGCATGAAGTTCTCGCCCAGCACCGGGTAGCGGCCCTTGCCCACCATCAACAAGGCGTGGTCGCCGGGGTCCAGGCGCGTTTGCAGGTACTGCCAGTCGGCCGCACTGAGCAGATTGCGCCCCACCGACGGCACGTCCAGATAGGCAAAGTACAGCTCCTGGAAGCTCTGCTGCGGCGCGGCCGGCGCCTCGGCATCCAGGCCTTCGCCTGCCGTTCCCTGGAAGGCTTTTTCGATGTCGCTGTTGCGGAACACATGCCGGGTCAGCAGCCCGGCACCGAGCAGACCGTCCCAGTCCATGGCGTTGAAGACATCAGGGCGGATGCGGGCGATCAGATCGGGGTCCTTGCCCGCACCATAACCCATCTTGGCGCGCGCCACCTTGAGCGATGCCGCCAGCAGGCTCTGGTTGAGTATGCGCACCGACGCCGTGGCTTTGGCCACGCCATCGATATACACATTGGCGCTGGTGGCCTTGTCGGCCCCGCTCTGGTTGGAGCCGATCTTGATGCTTTGCTTGACGGACAGCTGGGTATATTGCTCGACAAACTTGAATAGCGGCTTCTCGCCCAGCCCGTCCAGAAACACCGGCTCGTGCTGCGACAGCACCCGGACATCCATGAACTTGCCGTCGGTATCCAGCGCCACCAGCAGATTGAACGGCGTGCCCGAGAAACCCGGAATCGCCGCCAGGTCGATCGATTCAAAAGCATAGGCCACGACGGGCGTGCTAGTGGCAGACTGCTTGAAGATCGGCCACACCGGCAGATCGCGGTCCTTCTCGCCCACGATCAGCGGCGGCGGAAAGGCTTTCTCCATCGCGGCCCGGTCCATGGTGCCGGCCTGCGCCAGGCCCGCCACCAACAGCACCAGCAGAACCACGATCGGCTTCAGGCAAAACAGCAGCAAGTGCATACCCATACTAGCCTCGCTGCCGTATCCAGCCGCGCTGCGGATCGTAGCCGCGCAAGGCCAGAGCGAAGAACACCACGCCACACACCGCCACCACCGCCAGCGAATCACCCTTGAACTGGCCCTGCATGGCAAAACGCAGCAGCTCCACCATGTGGGTGAAGGGGTTGAACTGCGCCAGCTCAAACAGCCACAAGGCGCCCGACTCCTGCAGCTTCCACAGCGGGTACAGGGCCGAGCTGATGAAGAACATCGGGAAGATCACAAAGTTCATCGCCCCGGCAAAGTTCTCCAGCTGCTTCACGTAGACCGACAGCATCAGCCCCAGCGCAGCCAGCATGGCGGCGCCCAGGGCCATGGTCGGCAGCGCCCACAGCCAGGCCCAGCCATCGGCCTCCACCCCGAAGGCCCAGGCGACCGCCAAAAAAACCAGCATCTGCAGCAGCGACAGCACCGTTGCAGCACCTAGCTTGAAAGCCAGCAACCAGCCACGCGCCAGCGGCGCCGTGAGCAGCAAGCGCATGACGCCCATCTCGCGGTCGTAGACCATGGAGAGCGAACTCTGCATGCCGTTGAACAGCGCGATCATGCCTAGCAGGCCGGGCAGCATATAGACCTTGTATTCGATATAGGTCTCGTAGGGTGGAATGATGGCAATGCCAAACACATTGTGGAAACCGGCCGAGAACACCACGAACCACAGCAGCGGCCGCACCAGGGACGACGCAAGCCGCGCAGGCTGGCGCAGGAACTTCATCAGCTCCCGGCCCACCACTGCGCGTAGGGCCCGCGCCAGATGCGGGATCAAGGGCGTGGTCATTGTTGCTTCTTGCATGTGCTTTCCTTCTGGTCCACGCCCAGGGTGTCCAGCACTTCGGTGGGGTGCAACACACCGTCAAAGGGCGCGCTGCCCGCGACACCGTCGGCGTGGCCCAAAAAGATGGGCTGGCGCAACTGCCCGTCCCAGGGCCGGAACGACAGGCGCGGCCCCTTGTAGCCGTCCACAAACACCTGCCCACTGCGCAACAGCTTGAGCTGCTCGGCCACCGTGGCCTTGGGCTGTTCTGTCAGCACGGCCACGATGGACTTGACCGCTGTCCAAGCGGCCCAGTCCTGCGCCGCCATGGGCCGGTGCGCGAAGCGTGTGAACCGCCTTGACAGTTGCGGCCCGCCATTGCGCTCCCATTGCGGATGCCAGGCCATGGCGGTCAGCCCGTTCGAGCCCACTACAGGCCGGGGCCATTGCGTGGTGTAGGGCAGCGCGCGTGCAAACTCGCCCTCGCTGTCCAGCACCACCACCACGTCATAGCCCTTGTCGTTGGTGAGCAACCGGGTATTGCTCAGGTCGCGTTCGCGCGGATCGCCAGACAACTTGAACTGCACCGTCTTGTTAATCTTCAAGCCATAGCGCTTGGCCGAGCGCAGGAAGGCATCCAACTGCAGCTTATCCTGCGGCTGCTGGCCGTACAGCAGCAGAGCCTGGGTCCAGGAGCGGGCGGCAAGATACTGCACCAGCGCATCGCTGAGCATCTGCCGGCTCGGGTAGGTATGCAGCAGGGACGGCGCGCAAGCCGTGCCGCGCAGCGCATCCGCCGCCGAGCCGATATTGAACAAGATGGGTGCGTCGGGCCCCGTGGCGGCGCTGCTGGCAAGCTGCTGCAGGTCGGCATCGGGTAAGTCCAGCAGCACATGGCCGACCTTCGCGGCCTTGAGCTGGGCCATCACGCGCGGCAGATCGGCCGCGTTGCTGGCCATGAAGACCTTGAGCTGCAGGCGCTGGCCCGAGGTCTCCAGCTCGGCCTCGGACTCGTCCAGCGCCACCCGCGCGGCATCGGCCGGGCGGCCAGTGGGGTGGTCGGGGTAGCCGTGTTCAAGTTGGCGGACCTGGTAGCGCGCATCGTCCTCCAGTCCCACCACCGCGACAGTCCAGGGCGCGGCGCCTGCCCATTGACAAGCGCACAGCCACAGCCCCACGGCAGCCCGCGCCAGGCTGCGTATCGCACACGATTTTGTCTCCATCGGCTTCTCTTTTTTATGCGCCACAGAATGTGACGAGCAAGTTTTAACCGCAAGAAAAATGCCACTCCGGGTAAGCCCTCCGTGGAACAACATTTGCTTGAAAGGGTGTGGCACACCGCCCACCACCGCAGGCTCTCCATGACCATCCAAGTCCCACTCGTCGATGCGCCTAGCGTGCTGCGCGCGCGCAATATCTCCAAGTCCTATGGCGCGAGGCCGGCCTTGAAATCGGTGGATCTGTGCCTGCGGCCAGGGCAGTTCGTCGCGCTGCTGGGGCCGAACGGCGCGGGCAAGTCCACGCTGCTGCAGATACTCAGCGGGCTCTTCGTGGCCGACAGCGGCCAGCTGTCCATACTCGACAATGACATGCGGACCCAGGCCACCCGGGCACTGGCCGGTCTGGGCATGGTGTTCCAGCAGTCGTCGCTGGACCTGGACCTGAGCGTGCAGGCCAACCTGCTGTTCCACACCGACCTACATGGCATCCCGCGCAAGACCGCCCTGCCGCGCATCGCCGACGGGCTGCAACGCCACGGCCTGCAGGCCCAGGCCAAAACCGCCGTGCGCGCACTCTCGGGCGGCAACCGGCGCAAAGTCGAGCTGATCCGTGCGCTGCTGCACCGGCCCCGGCTACTGCTGATGGACGAAGCCACCGTGGGCCTGGACCCGGCGTCGCGGCACGAGCTGATCGCTGCGGTGGAACAGCTGGCGCGCAGCGAAGGCGTGGCCATCCTCTGGGCCACGCACCTGGTGGAAGAGGTCCGCAACGCCGACCAGTTGGTGGTTCTGAACCAGGGTGCGGTGGTGTTCGACGGACGGCCCAAAGACCTGGTCACGCAGACCCAGGCCGCCAATCTGGAACAGGCCTTTCTGCAGCTCTGCCCCTCGCTGCACGCGGCCTGAACCGGCGGCAGAGCGGCCTCAGACCGGGCCTACTTCGCCGAACAGCTCCAACATCTCGGCCTCGGTAAATACGCGCGAACGGGTGTGGAAGGCCTTGCCTTCCGGGCCTTCGAGCGAGAAGGTGCCACCATGGCCTTCGATCACATCGATGATGAGTTGGGTGTGCTTCCAGTAAGCGTACTGCGCCAACCCGATGTAGAACGGGCAGCCGCCGATATCACCCAGGTATACATCGCCCGCGCCCATGGTGATCTCACCGGGCAGGTAACAGTTGGCGGCGCTGTTGTCACAGCAGCCACCCGACTGGTGGAACATCATGGCGCCGTGCTTTGTTTTAAGATACTCCACCAGCTCCAGCGCGGCCGGAGTGGCAATCACTTTGTCAACCATTTCGATCTCCAAGGAATAAAGGGGCCGTCGCCGGCCCCTTGTGTGTTTACCTACCTACGTTGGAGATCAGAAGAAGCCGAGCTTTTGCTCGCTGTAGCTGACCAGCAGGTTCTTGGTCTGTTGGTAGTGGTCGAGCATCACCTTGTGGGTTTCGCGGCCAATGCCAGATTCCTTGTAACCGCCGAATGCAGCGTGTGCAGGGTACGCGTGGTAGCAGTTAGTCCATACGCGACCTGCCTTGATGGCGCGACCCATGCGGTAAGCCACATTGCCGTTACGACTCCACACACCGGCCCCCAGACCATATAACGTGTCGTTTGCAATTTCCAATGCTTCCGCTTCATCCTTGAACGTAGTGACTGCCAGCACCGGTCCGAAGATTTCCTCCTGGAAGATGCGCATCTTGTTGTGGCCCTTGAACAGCGTGGGCTGCACGTAGTAGCCGCCGGCCAGATCGCCGCCCAGCTGCGCCTGCGCGCCACCGATCAGCACTTGCGCGCCTTCCTGCTTGCCCAGGTCCAGGTAGGACAGGATCTTGGTCAGCTGCTCTTTGGAAGCCTGCGCGCCCATCATGGTGTCGGTGTCCAGCGGGCTGCCTTGCACGATGGCCGCCACGCGCTTGAGCACACGCTCCATGAACTTGTCGTAGATGGACTCCTGGATCAACGCGCGCGATGGGCAGGTGCAGACCTCGCCCTGGTTGAACGCAAACAGCACCATGCCTTCAATGGCCTTGTCCAGGAAGCCGTCGTCCTTGTCCATGATGTCCGCAAAGAACACATTGGGCGACTTGCCACCCAGCTCCAGTGTGGCGGGGATCAGGTTGTTGGCTGCGGCCTGCGCGATCACCCGGCCGGTGGTGGTGGAGCCGGTGAAGGCGATCTTGGCGATGCGCTTGCTGGTGGCCAGCGGCATGCCGGCTTCACGGCCATAACCATTGACGATGTTCAGCACACCAGGTGGCAGCAGGTCGTTGATCAGCTCGGCCACCAGCAGAATGCTGATGGGGGTGGACTCGGCGGGCTTGAGCACCACGCAGTTGCCCGCACCAATCGCCGGGGCCAGCTTCCAGGCGGCCATCAGGATCGGGAAGTTCCAGGGAATGATCTGTCCCACGACACCCAGAGGCTCCTGGAAGTGGTAGGCCACGGTGTTGTCGTCGATGTTGCTCAGCGCGCCTTCTTGCGAACGCAGGCAGCCGGCAAAGTAACGGAAGTGGTCAATGGCCAGCGGAATATCGGCGTTCAGGGTCTCGCGGATGGGTTTACCGTTGTCCACGGTTTCAGCGTAGGCCAGCATCTCCAGATTGGCTTCCATGCGGTCGGCGATCTTGAGCAGGATGTTGGCGCGGTCTGCGGCGGGGGTGCGGCCCCAGGCATCGGCTGCCGCATGTGCGGCATCCAGAGCAAGTTCCACATCTTCGGCTGTGGAGCGTGCCACCATGGTGTATGACTTGCCCGTGACCGGGGTGATCACGGCGAAGTATTCACCCTTCGTTGGTGCAACCCACTTGCCGCCAATGAAGTTGTCGTATTGCGCTTTGTAAGCGACTTTGGCGCCAGCGGTGCCAGGTTGAGCGTAGAGCAAGTTTGTCTCCTTGAAATCTAATCGGATCGGAACGTTTCCCTTGCGGGCACTTACTCCATCTCACATCCTGTGCCAGCTGTCCACCCGTACAGACAAACCCTTGATTTCATTGAAGAATGGCTGCGATTAGAGGTTTTCAGAGCCACCCGACCGGGCCCTGGACAGTACCCCTGCTGCACAACTGCTCCATAAAGCAACAGTCTGTACCAGTACCCGTTTCCAAACGGGACAGTCGTGTTACGCAGAAATATCAATCAGGCCGTGGCGTACCGCCAGCAAGGTCATTTCGGCCTGGTTGACCAGCCCCAGCTTTTGCTTGGTGTTGTAGAGGTGCGTCCCCACGGTAGAGCTGGAGAGCTTGAGGGTCTCGGATATCTGTGCCACGGATTGCCCGCGCGCCAGCTGCACGAACACCTCGAACTCGCGGGCCGAGAGCTTGTCCATCGGCCCCTTGTCGCCACTGATGGCCTGCACCGCGATGCGCTGGGCAATCTGCGGATCCACATAGCGCTGGCCTTTGGCCACGGCACGGATAGCGTCAATCAGTACCTCCGGCGCGCTGCGCTTGGACAGATAGCCCATGGCCCCCGCCTGCAAGGCCCGCATCGGATGGCTGATGTCCTCGTGTGCAGACAGGGCCAGAATGCGCACCCGCCCATCCTTGGCCACCAGGCGCTTGATGGCCTCGATGCCGCCCATGCCGGCCATGGCAATGTCCATCACCACCACGTCGGGCGCGGCCGCTGCAAAGGCCTGGCAGGCGGCCTCGCCACTGTCCGCCTCGGCAACCACCACAACGTCGTCCGATGCCTGCAGCAGGAGTTTGAAACCCATGCGCACTACCGCATGGTCATCTACCAACATGACTTTCACTTTATGCACCCATTGGTTTGAATTTCAAGGGCAAACGCACCCGCACCCGTACCCCGGCAGGCTCCATCTGGTCCAGGTCGAAGCTGCCGCCCAACGCCTGGGTACGCTCGCGCATGCCCGACACCCCGTAGCGCCCCACCGCATTCCATTGGCCGATGCGGCCCACCCCGTCGTCCACCAGCTCCATACGCAAAGCTGCCCCTGCCGCATACACCCGCACGTCGATGCGCCGGGCTTGCGCGTGGCGCAAAGCGTTGCTCATCGCCTCTTGCACGATGCGGTACACCGCCGTCGCCAATGCATCGTCCAGCCGGTCCAGCGGCTCTGGCATCTCAAAGTTCAGCAGCACACCGGGGTGGTGCAACTGGCAGTCGGCCAGCATGTCGCGCAGCGCGTCGTGCAGGCCAAAACGGTCCAATGCGAGCGGGCGCAACTGGGCAATCAGGCGGTGCACGCTGTCGTAGATCTGGTCTGCGCACCCCATGACCAGTCGCGCAGATTGTTCGATCGTCGCGTCGCTGCCTGCCGCACGCCGGGCAATCGCCAGGCCCACGCTTTTGATGGCGGTCACCTGCTGGCCCAGTTCATCGTGCAGCTCCCGCGCAATCGCCGCCCGCTCCAGCTCTATCCGTCCGTGGATAGTCTGGGTCAGCTCGCGGTTATCGGCCAATGCCTGGGTTGCCGCCTTCGCCTCACGCTTGGCTTCTATGCTGTCCTGCACAGACTGTGCCATGTGGTTGAAGGCCAGGCTCACCAGGCGTCCTTCGCGGCCAGACAGGTCCGCCATGCGGGTGTCGTAGTCGCCCTGGGCCATCCGGCGCAGGCCCTGCATCACACGGTGCAAGGGCTTCAACACCTGGCCCACCAGGGCATAGACCAGGGCATTGCCCAGCACGAAGCCCGCCAGCACCATCCACAGCATCGGGCTCAGGTCATCCCAGCCATCCAGAATGGCACGCGAGGGATCGGCACGCAGAATGATCCGGCCGTTGGGCAGACCGATTTCCTGGGGCTGCAGCGGCGATGCCACCAGCTGGTTGTACCACTGCGGCGAGCTGCGCCCAGCCTTGTAGACCGGCGGTGGTGAGCGGTAGATCAGCGTGTCCTGGCCGTCGCGCAGCTCGACTTCGTTGGCCCGGATGCGGCCGACCTGGGCCAGAAACCCCGCCATGCCCTCCAGGCCACTGGCACCGTACACCCACTGCATGCGTGAAAGCAGCTGGGTGGCCACCACATTCGCACCCAGCACTTCTTCGTGCACGCTGCGCCGGACGTTGTCAATCTGCAGGCCAATCAGCACCGAGGCAAAAATGCCCAGCATGGCGGTGACGATCAGATTGAGTTGGAGTCGAAGGCTCATGGGTTCCCCGTTAGCGCTAACGCGACAAATGGGTCGCAAAACACCCTGTCTCTGCAAGTCCCATGCCGCCCGGTCTTTCATCTCATGAAAATCATGAGGCTGGAATCGATGAAATCTGGATGCACTCCAGCCGCCCGGTGGGCACACTGCAAGTCGTACCGTCAGATCGACTGGCCGTACGGTCCACCGCGCCTTGCGGGATACACCTGAGGAGACCTGCCATGAAATGGGAAACACCTACCGCCAGCGACATGCGTTTTGGCTTTGAGATCACGATGTACATCGCCAACCGCTGAACCCTGTGGCCCGCCGGATGAAGCCGGTGGGCCACTGGCCTGCCAACGCCATAGCCTGAAGAGATACCCCCGTGAAAGTCCATGTCCTAGGCTCGGCCGCCGGCGGCGGTTTCCCGCAGTGGAACTGCAACTGCCCCAATTGCGCCGCCTACCGCCAGGGCAGCCCCCACCATACGGCCCGCACCCAATCGTCGATCACCGTCAGCGCCGACGACAGCAACTGGGTGCTGTTCAATGCCTCCCCCGAAATTCTCCAGCAGATCCGCAGCTTCCCGGCCCTACAGCCGGCGCGGCAACTGCGCGACACCGCCATCCGCGCCATCTTCCTGATGGACGCACAGATCGACCACACCACAGGCCTGTATATGTTGCGCGAACACCGCCAGCCGCTGGAGCTGTGGTGCCATGCCCTGGTACGCGACGACTTGATGCGTGGCAACCCTGTGCTCCAGGTGCTCGAACATTACTGCGGCATCCACTGGCACAGCGTGCCACTCGACCAGCCTCAATTTGGCATAGACGGCGCGCCAGGCCTGCTGTTCACTGCCCTGCCGCTGACCAGCAACGCTCCACCCTATTCACCGCACCGCGACCAGCCCCAGCCGGGCGACAACGTGGGCGTGACCATCACCGACGTGGCCTCCGACAAACAGCTGTTCTACGCGCCTGGCCTGGGCGCCATGGAGCCGCATGTCTGGGCCGCCATGCAAGCGGCGGACTGCGTGCTGGTAGACGGCACGCTCTGGACCGACGATGAAATGATCCGCCTGGGCGCGTCCAAAAAAACCTCGCGCTCCATGGGGCACCTGCCCCAAAGCGGCCCCGGCGGCATGCTCGAATGGCTGGACCAGCTGCCCGCCGGCACACGCAAGGTGCTGATCCACATCAACAACACCAACCCCATCCTCGATGCAAACAGCCCCCAACGCCAGGAGCTGACGCGCCGCGGCATAGAAGTTGCGTTTGATGGCATGGAGATCAGACTATGACCGATACATCGGCGCCCTGGACCGCAGAAGAATTTGAAGCCCAGCTGCGTGGCAAAAGCAGCAGTTACCACATCCACCATCCGTTCCATCGGATGATGGCGGCTGGCACGCTGACGCCGGCACAGCTGCGCGGTTGGGTCGCCAACCGCTTCTATTACCAAATCTCTATTCCCGTAAAGGATGCCGCCATCCTGTCGAACTGCGACGACCGGGAGATCCGGCGCGAATGGATACAGCGCATCCTGGACCATGACGGCTACGACATAGGCGGCATCCAGGACCCCGGCGGCATCGAAGCCTGGATACGCCTGGGCGAAGCCGTGGGCCTGTCGCGCGACGATGTCACTTCACTGCGCTATGTGGCCCCGGCCACGCGCTTCGCGGTGGACGCCTACATCAACTTCGCCCGCCGCCAACCCTGGCAGGAAGCCGTGGCCTCCAGCTTGACCGAGCTGTTCGCGCCGCACATCCACCAGCAGCGCATCGACACCTGGCCGACCCAGTACCCCTGGGTGGACACCGCCGGCCTGCAGTACTTCAAGCAACGCCTGACCCAGGCCCGCCGCGACGTAGAGCACGGCCTGCGCTTCACGCTGGCCTACTTCAGCCAGACCCGGGCGCTGCAGGAGCGCGCGCTGCAGATACTGCAGTTCAAGCTGGACGTTCTGTGGGCGCTGGCCGACGCCATCATGCTCAGCCAATGCGACATCCAGATCATCGGAGCCAAGCCATGAACCAAATCTATTCCGGCATCGAAATGGACACCCGCCCCCGCATCGCCAGCCTGTTTCGCCTGCAATGGGAGGCCGTGCAAAGCGCCTGGGTGCTGCTGTACCCGGAAGGCATGGTCAAGCTCAACGGCAGCGCAGGCGAAATCATGAAACGCTTGGACGGCACAACCAGCGTCCAGGCCCTGGTGGATGCGCTGGAAAGCGACTTTGGCAAGACCGGCCTGGCCAACGATGTGCTGGACTTTCTGGCCATCGCCCGGCGCCAGGGCTGGATCAAGCTGTGAATGCACCACTGGTAGCACCCCAGCCCGGCCCGCCGCTGTGGCTGCTGGCCGAGCTGACCTACCGCTGCCCGCTGCACTGCGTGTTTTGCTACAACCCGCTGGACTACGCAACCCACAGTGCCGAGCTCTCCACCGAAGACTGGCTGCGCGTGCTGCGCGAGGCCCGCGCCGCCGGCAGCGTGCAATGCGGCTTTTCCGGCGGCGAGCCCCTGCTGCGCGACGACCTGGAAGTACTGGTGGCCGAAGCGCACCGCCTGGGCTTCTACACCAACCTACTGACCTCCGGCGTGGGCCTGACCGAGGCCCGCGCAGCGGCGCTCAAACAGGCTGGGCTGGACCACATCCAGCTGTCGTTCCAGGACTCGACCCGCGAGCTCAACGACTTCCTGTCGCACACCAAGACCTTCGACCTCAAGCAGCGCACCGCCGCCCTCATCAAATCCCATGGCTGGCCCATGGTGCTTAACTGCGTGGTCCACCGGCTCAACATCGATTACATCGACAAGATCATCGAGCTGGCGGTGGAGTTGGGTGCCGAGTACCTGGAGCTGGCCAACAGCCAGTACTACTCCTGGGCCCAGCTCAACCGCGACGGGCTGATGCCCTCGCGCGAGCAACTGCAACGCGCGGAGCAGGTCACCAACGCCTACCGCGACAAGCTGGGCGACACCCTGCGCATCATCTTCGTGGTGCCCGACTACTACGAAACCCGGCCCAAGAAGTGCATGAACGGCTGGGGCAACATCTTCCTGACCATCACCCCGGACGGCACGGCCCTGCCCTGCCACACCGCCAAGATGATCAAGGGCATCGCGTTTCCCAACGTGCGCGAGCACAGCGTTACCGACATCTGGTACCACTCCGACGGCTTCAACCACTTCCGTGGCAACAGCTGGATGAAAGACCCCTGCCGCACCTGCCCCGAACAAGAAAAAGACCTGGGCGGCTGCCGTTGCCAGGCCTATATGCTGACCGGCGACGCCGCCAACCCCGACCCGGTGTGCGACAAATCCAGCGCTCACCACCTGGTGCAGGAAGCCGTAGCCTATGCCCAGATACCCGACGGCCAGCGCGTCAACGTCAAACCGCTGGTATTTCGTGACCCCAAGGCCTCACGACAGCTCGGCCTGGCAGCACCCGCAAGCCAGGCGTAATCGCTATACAAAAAATAGCTGCCTGCGCTTATAAAACAAGCGCAAAACGCCAAAACCACACCTAGTCCCAAACCCGCCCGCGCCAGGGGCGCAAACCGGCCAATGCGCGGCGCCTGCATATAAATTGCGGCACTGGGTCGGCGTATAGTCAGCGCCTCCCTATGAAGCATCTCCTTAATTTATTGGCGGCCATCGCGCTGCTTGTGTGGGGCACCCACCTGGTCCGGACCGGCGTGCTACGCGTATTTGGCGCCAACCTGCGGCAAATCCTGGCCAACAGCATGGGCAACCGCTTCACCGCCGCCCTGTCGGGCATAGGCGTGACGGCGCTGGTGCAGTCCAGCACGGCCACCTCGTTGATGACATCCTCCTTCGTGGGCCAGGGCCTGATCACCCTGCCCGCCGCGCTGGCCGTGATGCGCGGGGCCGATATCGGCACCAGCCTGATGTCGGTGCTGTTTTCCTTCGACCTGTCATGGCTGTCGCCGTTGTTCATCTTTGTCGGCGTGGTGCTGTTTCTGTCCAGCAAAGACGGCACACCCGGGCGCATAGGCCGGGTGCTGATCGGCCTGGGCCTGATGCTGCTGGCCCTGCGCCTAGTGGTAGACGCCACCGAGCCGCTGCTGGCCTCGCCCGCCATACGCGGGCTGCTGAGCGCCGTCAGCAGCGACGTGGTGCTGGAAATCTTCCTCGGCATGCTGCTGGCCATATTGGCCTATTCCAGCCTGGCAATCGTACTGCTGATTGCAGCGCTGGCCGCCTCGCATGTGATCAAGCTGGACGTGGCGCTGGGCCTGGTGCTAGGCGCCAACCTGGGCAGCGGCGCGCTGGCGGTGCTGACCACGGCCAAGTCGGCCATCGAGGTGCGCCAGGTCACCGTGGGCAACCTGGTGTTCAAGATCATGGGCGTGGTGGCGGTGGCGCCTTTCATCGGCCTGTGGCTGCGCCATGTGCAGCCCTCCATGCCCGACACCACGCAGGGCGTGGTGCTGTTCCACCTAGCCTTCAACGTGGCCATGAGCGCGGCCTTCATCTTTCTGACCCAGCTGGTGGCCAAGGCCATGGAAAAGCTGCTGCCCAAGCCCCTGCCCTCCGCATCCCAGATGCGGCCGCGCCACCTCGACCCGTCTGCCCTGTCCACGCCCTCGCTAGCCATCTCCTGCGCCGCACGCGAGGCGCTGCACCAGGCCGACGTGGTGGAAACCATGCTGCGCGGCGTGATGGAGGTCATCAGCCGCGACGACGAAGCCCTGGCCAAAGAGCTGTGCAAGCTGGACGACACGGTGGACGAGCTGTACTCCGCCATCAAGTACTACCTGACCAAAATCTCGCGCGAAGCCCTGGCCGAGGACGAGAGCCGGCGCTGGACCGACATCATCAGCTTCACCATCAACATGGAGCAGATCGGCGACATCATCGAACGCGTGCTGATCGACGTGCAAGACAAGAAGATTCGCCCCCGGCGCAACTTCTCCGAGGCCGGCCTGCAAGAAATCGGCGAGCTGCACGCCCGCCTGCTGGACAACCTGCGCCTGTCCATGAGCGTGTTCCTGAACGGCAATGTGCACGACGCCAAAAAGCTGCTGGAGGAAAAAGCCCGCTTCCGCGACCTGGAGCACGCCTACTCGCGGTCCCACCTGGTGCGGCTGACGGACAACACCCTGTCCAGCATAGAAACCAGCTCCCTGCACATCGACCTGATCAGCGAATTGAAGCGCATCAACTCGCACATCTGCTCCATCGCCTACCCCATCCTGGACTCGGCCGGCGCACTGGCCCCCAACCGCCTGCGCAACTCCAAGCTGGCCGAGCTGGAATAGCCGGCGGCGTTGGCCTTGCATCCCGGACAGTGATGCAGGCTTGCTCTCAAATACATAGCTGGTGGCGCAGATGCTTTCTGCGGTAGAGGACAATTGGGCTTGTAACAGCCGCGCGCCTGACGCCGGCCCACGCCATCACTTCACCCAACCACTAAGCACCCACGCCCCATGAGTAATCTGCCCCCCTGCCCCCAATGCGGCTCCACTTTCACCTACGAAGACGGCATTCTGTTCATGTGCCCTGAATGCGCGTACGAGTGGCCACAGAATTCGGTGGAAGACAGCACCGAGAAACAACGCATCGTCCGCGACGCGCATGGCAACGTGCTGGCCGATGGCGATGCCGTCACCCTGGTCAAAGACCTGAAGGTCAAAGGCTCGTCCCTCGTCATCAAAGTAGGCACCAAGGTCAAAAGCATCCGCATCATCGAAGGTGACCACGACATTGACTGCAAGATCGACGGCGTAGGCGCGATGCAATTGAAGTCGGAGTTTGTGAAGAAGGCATGAGGTACGGCGAGTTTTCGGTGCTAGCAGGCTTACCCCAACCCGTTCGCCCGCTGAACTACCCCCCAGTAACCGGCGGAAAAAACGCCACCTCCGCCCCGTCCACCAACACAGCCTGCCCATCCACCATCACCTGGTTCAGTGCGGCCCGCACGGCGCGCCCCGATGCCAGGCTGCTGGCGTAAGCACCGCCGCGTGCCACCAACTCGTCACGTAACGCCTGCACGGTAGGAGCGTCGGTAATGACCTCTTCCCGGCCCTGGCCCAGGGCTTCGCGGATGGAGGCAAAGTACAGCACGGTGAGGTTCATGCCTGCAACTCCGCCAACGAGATGAAGCGCACCATGTCGCCATGGGCGATGGTCTGGCCCGGTGGGTTATCGACCACGCCATCGCCCCAGGCGGCGGAGGTCAGCACGCCCGAGCTTTGGTTGGCGAACAGGTCTAGGCCGCCGGCAGCGTTGCGCCGCACGCGCAAAAATTCGCGGCGCTGGTCGGCGCGGGGCCAGGCGAAATGCGCGGGCAGTGCCATGGCCTGCGGCACCAGCTGGGTGGCGCCTTGAAGGCTCAGCAAGAACGGGCGCACCAGCAGCAGGAAGGTGATGTAGCTGGAAACCGGGTTGCCGGGCAGTCCGATGAAGTGGGCGCCGCCCACCCGGCCATAGGCAAAGGGTTTGCCGGGTTTGATGGCGATCTGCCACAGGTTGAGCTGGCCCAGGGCCTGCACGGCGGGTTTCACATGGTCTTCCTCGCCCACCGACACGCCGCCGCTGGTCAGGATCAGATCGTGCGCCTGGCTGGCATCGCGCAGCGCATGCTCGGTGGCGGCGCGCTGGTCGGGCACGATGCCGTAGTCGGTCACCACGCAACCCAGGCGCTGCAGCAGGGCGCGCAGAAAGAATCGGTTGGAGTTGTAAATGGCGCCGGGCCGCATATTCTGTGGCGCCACTTCGCCGGGCATCACCAACTCGTCACCGGTCGAAAACAAGGCCACCCGTGGGCGCCGCGCCACCGGCAGCTGGTCCATGCCAATACTGGCCGCCAGCGCAGTAGATGCGGGCGTGAGGCGCTCACCTTTCGATAGCACCACAGCATCCTTGGCCACGTCTTCGCCGGCACGGCGCAGCCATTGGCCGGGCTGGGGTGGGCGCAGCACGCGGATGCTTTGGTCGGGCTGGACTTCGCAGTCTTCCTGCATCACCACCGCGTCAGCACCCAAGGGAATGGGCGCACCGGTAAAGATGCGCGCCGCCGTGCCCGGCTGCAAAGGTAAGGCCGGGCTGCCTGCGGCTACGCGCTGGGAAACTGGCAAGCTGGCCCCCTCTGCCGGACGCGCCAGATCGGCACAGCGCAGGGCGTAGCCGTCCATGGCGCTGTTGTCGTGCGCAGGCACCTGCAACGCCGACACCAGGTCTTGCGCCAGCACGCGGCTGTCGGCATCGAAGGTGGACACCTGCTCCACCTCAGCCAGGGGCTGCGCCTGGGCCAGCAACTGGGCCAGGGCATCGTCCAGCGGCATCAAGGGGGCGCGGGGTCGGTTCATGTCGGAGCCTTGTAGACAAACAGGTGGGCGTGCTGCAGCAGCCAGGCGACTATAGCGTCGGGGTTGTTCAGGTCCAGCACGGGGTGCGGGCTGGGCACGGGCAATGCGTCGGCGGCCACGTCGGTGGCAATGGCCACGATGTGCGGGTCCGCCGGGTACTGCACCGGCTGCTGTGCGGCGGCGCGCCAGACTTCGATCTTGGGCAGATTGCTGGACTTGAAACCCTCGACCAGCACCCAATCCACGTTGGGGCTGAGCTCGGCGATCAGCGCGTGCACCGACAGTTCTTCGGGCTGCTCGAATTCGCGCACCAGGGCCAGGCGACGGTCAGACGCCACCACCACCTCGAAGGCGCCAGCCTGGCGGTGCCGCCAGCTGTCCTTGCCGGGGTGGTCGATATCGAATTTGTGGTGCGCATGCTTGGCCACAGACACCCGCAGGCCCTGCTGCTTGAGACGCGGAATCAGCTGCTCCACCAGGGTGGTTTTACCCGACCCGGAAAAGCCTGCGAAGACGGCTGCCTTCATACCGCCACGCCCCAATTACTATTTTTTTGATAGCTACTAGCGCACATAAAACCTGCGCTAGCGCGCGATTCAAGCACAGGTTTTTTCGATCAGCGCTTTGACCAGCGCCACGTCGGCTGGCATGGTCAGCACGCGCTTGGGCAGGGCTTCGATGCCTTCGAACTGCGCGGGGCGCTCGGGTTCGCGGCCCAAGGCTTCGACGATGGTGGCGGCGAACTTGATAGGCAGCGCCGTCTCCAGCACCACCATGGGAATACCGGACTGCAGATGCTCCAGCGCCACCTTCAGGCCATCGGCGGTATGCGTGTCGATCACCATGCCGTGGCGAGCGTCGGTATCGCGGATGGTGGCCAGGCGGTCGGCATGCGTGCTCTTGCCGCTGACGAAGCCGTAGCGCGCAGCCGCATCCTTGAAGGCCGGGTCGGCGCTCAGGTCGAAATAGCCCTTGGCGGACAGCTGGGTGCTGAACAGGTCCTTGGTGCGCGCGCCATCGCGGCCCACCAGGTCGAACACAAAGCGCTCGAAGTTGGAGGCCTTGGAGATGTCCATCGACGGGCTGGAGGTCTCGTGGGTGTCGGCACTGCCGCGCACACGGTAGACGCCGGTGCGGAAGAACTCGTCCAGCACATCGTTCTCGTTGGTGGCCACCACCAGCTTAGCCACCGGCAGGCCCATCATGCGTGCCACATGGCCGGCGCAGACGTTGCCAAAGTTGCCCGAAGGCACAGTGAAGCTGACCTTCTGGTCGTTGGTCTCGGTGGCCTGGATGTAGCCGGCGAAGTAGTAAACGACTTGGGCCAGCAAACGCGCCCAGTTGATGCTGTTGACGGTGCCGATCTTGTACTTGCGCTTGAAGTCCAGGTCGTTGGACACGGCTTTCACGATGTCCTGGCAGTCGTCGAACACGCCTTCAATGGCGATGTTGATGATGTTTTCGTCCATCAGGCTGAACATCTGCGCCTGCTGGAACGGGCTCATGCGGCCAGCCGGCGAGGTCATGAAAACACGCACGCCCTTCTTGCCGCGCATGGCGTATTCGGCCGCGCTGCCGGTGTCACCGCTGGTGGCGCCGAAGATGTTCAGCTCTTCACCGCGCCGGGCCAGCTCGTACTCGAACAGATTGCCCAGCAGCTGCATGGCCATGTCCTTGAAGGCCAGCGTGGGGCCGTTGGACAGGGCTTCCAGGAACACACCATTTTCCACATGGCGCAGGGGCACGATCTCGCCGGTGCCAAACACCTGGGCGGTATAGGTCTTGCGGCACAGAGCATGCAGGTCGTCGGCCGGAATGTCGTCGATGTACAGCGACAAAATCTCGAACGCCAGCTCGGCATAGCCTTGCTCGTGGTAAACCTTGCGCCAGCGCGTCAACGTGGCGTCATCCACCTGCGGGTACTGCACCGGCAGGTACAGGCCACCATCGGGCGCCAGGCCTTCGAGCAGGATTTCACAGAACTTGCGCGGCGTGGCGTCGCCACGGGTGGAGAGGTAGTGCATGGTGTCCTTCAACGTCAAGGCAATGGTTTTAGGCTAGCTCTTCTTTGCGGATGCGGGTGATGGGCGCGAGCACCGTCGGCAACGCCTGCATCTGCGCCAGGGCGGCGTTCATGCGCGACTCGGTGCAGTCGTGGGTCAGGATGATCACGTCGGTTTGGGTGGCGCCTTCGCCGCCGATTTCATCGGCCTCACGTTGCAGCACCGCATCGATGCTGATGTCGGCCGATGCGAGCAAACCGGTGACTGTGGCCAGCACGCCGGCCTGGTCGGCCACGCGCAGGCGCAGGTAGTAGCTGGTGACCACGTCGCCCATGGGCAGCACCGGTAGATCGCTCATCGAATGGTGCTGGAAGGCCAGGTAGGGCACGCGGTGGGCCGGGTCGGCGGTGTGCAGGCGGGTGATGTCCACCAGGTCAGCGATCACCGCGCTGGCGGTGGGCTCGCTGCCCGCGCCCTTGCCGTAGTACAGCGTGGTGCCGACGGCATCGCCCTGCACCACCACGGCGTTCATCGCGCCTTCCACATTCGCAATCAGGCGCTTGGAAGGCACCAGGCTGGGGTGAACGCGCAGCTCCACACCCGCAGCGGTGCGCTTGGTGATGCCCAGCAGCTTGATGCGGTAACCCAGTTGTTCGGCGTACTTGATGTCTTGTGCGCCCAGTTGGGTGATGCCTTCGATGTAGGCCTTGTCGAACTGCACCGGAATGCCGAAGGCAATGGCCGACATCAGGGTGAGCTTGTGCGCGGCGTCCACGCCTTCGATGTCGAAGGTGGGGTCGGCCTCGGCATAGCCCAGGCGCTGGGCTTCTTTGAGCACCACGGCAAAGTCCAGGCCCTTGTCGCGCATTTCGCTGAGGATGAAGTTGGTGGTGCCGTTGATGATGCCGGCTACCCACTGGATGCTGTTGGCCGTCAGGCCTTCGCGCAACGACTTGATGATGGGGATGCCACCGGCAACGGCGGCTTCAAATGCCACCATCACGCCCTTGGCGTGGGCAGCGGCAAAAATCTCGGTGCCGTGCACAGCCAGCAAGGCCTTGTTGGCGGTGACCACGTGCTTGCCGGCGGCAATCGCTTCCAGCACCAGCTCCTTGGCCAGGGTGTATCCGCCGATCAGTTCGACCACGATGTCGATCTCGGGGTTGGCGATGATGGCGCGTGCATCGGCCACCACGTGGGCCTTGTCGCCCACCAGGGCTTGGGCCTCGGCCACGTTGCGGCGCGACACCATGGTGACTTCAATGCCACGGCCGGCGCGGCGGGTAATTTCTTCCTGGTTGCGCTGCAAAACGTTGAACACGCCGCTGCCAACGGTGCCGATGCCGAGGATGCCTACTTGGATGGGTTTCATATCAAATATTTAAGTAAAAAGTGCCGATAGCGCAGGTAGTACGTGCGCTAGGCGCTACGTTTACGATAGCTTTCAAGAAATTTAGCAACGCGGCCAATCGCTTCGCGCAAGTCGTCTTCGTGGGGCAGGAAAACGATGCGGAAGTGGTCCGGTTGCTGCCAGTTGAAGCCGGTGCCCTGCACCAGCATGACGCGGGTTTCGCGCAGCAGTTCCAGGAAGAATTGGCGGTCGTCGGCGATCGGGTAGACCGCCGGGTCCAACCGGGGAAACATGTACAGCGCCGCTTGTGGCTTGACGCAGCTAACGCCCGGAATAGCCGTGATTAGCTCGTACGCCAGGTCGCGCTGGCGGCGCAGGCGGCCGCCTTCGCAAACCAGATCGTTGATGCTCTGGTAGCCGCCCAAAGCAGTCTGGATGGCCCACTGGCCGGGCACGTTGGAGCACAGCTTCATGTTCGAGAGCATGTTCAGGCCCTCGATGTAATCGGTAGCCGCCTTCTTGTTACCCGAGACCACCATCCAGCCCGCGCGATAGCCGCAGGACCGGTAGCTTTTGGACAGCGAATTGAAGGTCAGCGTGAACACGTCGGTCGACAAGCTGCCCATCGCCGTGTGCTTAACGCCGTCGTACAGCACCTTGTCGTAGACCTCGTCTGCCAGGATCACCAGGCCGTGCTCGCGGGCGATGGCGACGATCTCCAGCAACAGCGCATCGGTGTACACCACGCCCGTGGGGTTGTTGGGGTTGATCACCACGATGCCCTTGGTGCGCGGCGTGATCTTCGCGCGGATGTCGTCCAGGTTGGGCATCCAGTTGTTGGACTCGTCGCACAGGTAGTGCACCGGTGTTCCGCCAGACAGGCTGGTGGCCGCCGTCCACAGCGGATAGTCAGGCATGGGCAGCAGCAGCTCATCGCCGTTGTCCAGCAAAGTGTTGGTCGCCATGGTGATGAGTTCACTGGCGCCATTGCCCAGGTAGATGTCGTCCAGCGTCACACCCGCAATGCCTTGCTGCTGGGTGTAGTGCATGACCGCCTTGCGCGCACCAAAGATGCCCTTGCTGTCCGAGTAGCCCGCCGAATTGGGCAGGTTGCGGATCATGTCCTGCTGGATTTCTTCCGGCGCGTCGAAGCCAAAAACCGCCAGATTGCCAATGTTGAGCTTGATGATCTTTTGGCCTTCGTCCTCCATCTGGCGCGCTGCATCCATGATCGGCCCACGAATGTCGTACAGCACATTGGCCAGCTTGGTCGATTTTTGGATGGTCTTCATGGTGGCCTAGTGGGCGCTAAATGGGCAAATACGCAGGCCGCCTGCTCCCGGGCGGCCGGCAAGGATGGAAACCTATAATTGGACCACATTTGCCGCCCCATTCCAGGGCCGGGCCACATCCAACCCAGGCGCACTGCCCCATGAAGATCCAACCCGATAAATTCGACGTTCAATCCATCACCGGCTACGGGCCTGGCTGGGTGGGCATCAACACCGACAAAGTGGAGCACAGCGTGGTGCTGGGCTCGCACGGCGAGCGCCTGGTATGGAATTGCGCACGCTTTGAGGACCTGACGGAAGAGCACTTCGCGCAACTCGCCGCACTGCAGCCCGAACTGGTGATCTTCGGCAGCGGCAGCCGCATTCGCTTTCCCAAACCGGTCTGGATGATGGAGCTGATGGCCCGCCGCATCGGCCTGGAAACCATGGATACACAGGCCGCATGCCGCACCTACAACATCCTGGCCCAGGAAGGCCGCCATGTTGTAGCAGCTTTGTTACTTGAGCCTGCAGCCTGAGCCCCCGGGTTTTCAGGGTAAAATCGAAGGTTGCAGCTGAGGAGTAGCCTTCACAGCAGATTGGTCAGCCGCAGTATCTTGGTCAAGCATGTGATCGCATCTTTCCAAGCCACTTTCAGCTTTCAACGACCACATCCAGTCACAAGAGACCCCAAGCACTATGGCGATCGTTGTCAATAAACCCATCCCCGAATTTGAAGCCAACGCCACGGGTGGCGTTAAGGTCTCCAACACCACCCATCTCGGTAAAGTTGTTGTACTGTACTTCTACCCCAAAGATAACACCCCTGGGTGCACTACGGAGGCCATGCAGTTCCGCGACAAGCATAAAGAATTTGTAAAGGCTGGCGCCACAGTGTTTGGCGTTTCGCGCGACAACATGAAGTCGCACGACGAGTTCAAAACCAAACTTGAACTGCCGTTTGAACTGATCGCCGACACCGAAGAAAAAATGTGCCATATGTTTGGCGTGGTCAAGAACAAGATCATGTACGGCAAAAAGGTCAAGGGCATCGAGCGCAGCACCTTCCTGATCGGCGCCGATGGTGTGCTGAAGAACGAATGGCGCGGCCTGAAAGTACCGGGCCATGTGGACGACGTGCTGCAAGCCGTCAAGGACCTGAAAAAAGCCGTTTGACCTTGGTATTGCTGCACGGCACCAAAATGCCACGCAGCTCATGCATAATGAATTCATGTTTTTGGTGAATTCGAACGAGCTCCCCCTCAAAAGCCGCCCGGGCCTCCTGGCGGCTTTTTCGCTTTTTGATCCTTCTTTTTAGCGAGCCCCACGCCCTATGCCATTGCCTCCCGCCCCCACCAAGCGCGCTGCCACCTTGGCCCGCGAAGCCTATGACGTGGTTGCAAAGCCCGTCAAAAAATCGGGGACCAGCCGGGCACCTAAAGCCAGCGCAAATGCCAGTCCCGTAGAAGAGAAACCCCAAGCCCGCAACGTAGCGGCGGCACCGGTGGAACAACGCCTGCCAACCCAGCGCGACAAAACAAGTCCCGTGGCCGAACCCAGCAAACCCGCACCGGCGGCAGACCGCGCAGCGCCCGCACGCAACCGTGGCGTAGCCCTGTTGCAAGAACCAGCAACCAAGCGCAAAGCCCCAAAGAACACCGGCCCGGCCAAACTGTTCGTGCTGGACACGAATGTGCTGATGCACGACCCCATGTGCCTGTTCCGCTTCGAAGAACACGACATCTTCCTTCCCATGATCGTGCTGGAAGAACTGGACAGCAACAAGAAAGGCATGACTGAAGTCGCCCGCAACGCACGCCAGACCAGCCGCTCGCTGGATGCCCTGGCCGGCAGCAATGGCGGCGACATCGGTATCGGGCTGAAGCTGGATGCCACCGGTCACCCAGAAGCCGGCGGCAAGCTGTTCTTCCAGACCCAGACGCTGGACTACACCCTGCCCTCCAGCCTACCCCAGGGCAAGGCTGACAACCAGATCCTGGGCGTCGTCGAAGCATTACGCCCACTACACCCAGGCCGCGAAGTCGTACTGGTGTCCAAGGACATCAACATGCGCGTCAAGGCCCGCGCCTTGGGCCTGGCCGCCGAGGACTACCAGAACGACAAGGCGCTGGAAGACGGCGAATTCCTCTACTCCGGCGCGCTGGCCCTGCCGGCGGACTTCTGGAGCAAGACGGGCAAAACCGTGGAAAGCTGGCAGCAAGGCTTGCACACTTTCTACCGTATTTCCGGCCCCATCGTGCCCGAGATGATGGTCAACCAGTTCGTCTACTTCGAAGCCCCCGGCGAACCCAGCCTGTATGCGCGCGTGACCGAAATCCGCGCCAAGACCGCCGTGCTGAAAACACTCAAGGACTACAACCACCTGAAGCATGCGGTCTGGGGTGTGACCACGCGCAACCGCGAACAGAACTTCGCGATGAACCTGCTGCTCGACCCCGAGGTGGACTTCGTCACCCTGACCGGTAATGCCGGCACCGGCAAGACCTTGATGGCCTTGGCTGCCGGCCTGACCCAGGTGCTGGACGAGCGCCGCTACACAGAGATCATCATGACGCGGGCCACGGTCAGCGTCGGTGAAGACATTGGCTTCCTGCCCGGCACCGAGGAAGAAAAAATGGGCCCCTGGATGGGCGCGCTGGACGACAACCTGGAAGTGCTGGCCAAGACCGAGACCAGCGCAGGCGAATGGGGCCGCTCGGCGACCAACGAGCTGATCCGTTCGCGCATCAAGATCAAGAGCATGAACTTCATGCGCGGCCGGACCTTCTTGAACAAGTACGTGATCATCGACGAGGCGCAGAACCTGACGCCTAAGCAAATGAAGACCCTGATTACCCGCGCAGGCCCCGGCACCAAGATCGTCTGCATGGGTAACCTGCAGCAGATCGACACGCCCTACCTGACCGAAGGCTCATCAGGCCTGACGTTTGCGGTAGACAAGTTCAAGGGCTGGCCGCACAGCGGCCACATCATGCTGGCGCGCGGCGAGCGTTCCCGCCTAGCCGACTTCGCAAGCGAAGTCTTGTAAATTTATAGAGTAACAAACATGATTTTAGAAATAGCCGACATCCGGATCCGCCCCGGCGAGCAAGCCGCTTTCGACGAAGCCATCACACGCGGCCTGCAGACCGTCATCAGTAAGAACCCAGGCTGCAAGGGCTACAAGGTCAACAAGGGCATTGAAAGCCCCGAGCGCTACGTGCTTCAAATCTTCTGGACATCGGTAGATGCGCACAACGTAGGCTTCCGCGAAACGCCCGCATTCGCCGAGTGGCGCGCCATCGTCGGCCCCTTCTTCGCCAGCCCCCCGGTTGTGGAACACTTCGACTTGGTCACCAAGTCGGACTGACACAGCAGACGTAAAAAGGCCCGTGGAACGGAAAGTTCCACGGGCCTTTTTTATGGGCAAAAATTACTGCGCGCGTTCAGCCAGGAAGATTTCGACACGGCGGTTGCGGGCGCGACCAGCATCGCTGGTGTTGTCGGCGACCGGCTCACGCTCACCACGGCCTTCCACCGTCACACGGCGGCTATCCACGCCGCGCTCGGCCAGATAGTTACGGGCGCTTTCAGCGCGGTGCAGGGACAAGGGGTTGTTGATCGCGTCCGAGCCGGTGCTGTCGGTGTGGCCGATGATGCGCACCTCGGTGTTAGGCTGGTTCTGCAAGCCACTGGCGAACTGATCCAAGATAGGGCGCAGATTCGGCTTGATATCGGCACGGCCGGTGTCAAAGGAGATGTCGCTGGGGATGTTCAGCTTGAGCTGGTTGTCTGCGGTTTGCGTCACCGCCACGCCAGTACCGGCAGTGGCCTGCTCCATAGCGGCCTTCTTGTCCTGCATGTGCTTGGACCAGACATAGCCGCCCAAGGCACCCACTGCGCCGCCCACTGCGGCACCAGTCTTGTTGCCGCCGATCAGCGCACCGGCGACGGCGCCAATGCCCGCGCCTATGCCTGTGCCTTTTTGGGTCTCGCTCATGTTCGCGCAGCCGCCCAAAGCCAAGGCGGCAACGGTGCAAGCAATCACAGATGCGCGCAGGGAAAAGAAGGTGTGTGCCATGGTGTCCATCCGTTTTTCAGTAGTGATTCAACAACGTAATAATTGACTGCCCGTTGACAGTGCCATTTGGTTATACGCCAGAAAAATGTCCACCAGACGAGGACGGGATATTGGCCTACACGGCACTGGGATGGAGGCTGACGCAGGTATCCAGCGCCGAAGACTAAAGCGGATGGATAGACGTTTTACTGCACTTTTAGCGCAGATAGAAAAAGGGCCCGAAGCTACATAAATAGTAGCTGCAGGCCCTGTCGATCTGTATCCGAGAGCCGTCACCAGCCCTCGCCTTCCAGGCGCTTACGCGGCGGCGGTGTCTTTCACGGTGTCTGCCAGATCGGTGTAATCCTTCACTTGGTCGAAGTTCAGGTACTGGTAGATCTTGCTGCTGTCTTTGTTCAGCACGCCCATGTCTGCCATGTACTCGGCCTTGGTGGGAATGCGGCCCAGCTTGGAGCAGATGGCTGCCAATTCGGCAGAACCCAGGTACACATTGCTGTTCTTGCCCAGGCGGTTCGGGAAGTTGCGGGTTGAGGTAGAGAACACGGTTGCGCCCTCTTTCACCTGCGCCTGGTTGCCCATGCACAAGCTGCAGCCTGGCATTTCCATGCGGGCGCCAGCGGAACCGAGCACACCGTAGTGGCCTTCTTCGGACAACTGCTTCGCATCCATCTTGGTGGGCGGTGCCATCCACAGCTTGACGGGAATATCGCGCTTGTTTTCCAGCAGCTTGGAGGCTGCGCGGAAGTGACCGATGTTGGTCATGCAGGAGCCGATGAACACTTCGTCAATCGGGTTGCCTTCGACTTCGGCCAGGGTCTTCACGTCGTCCGGATCGTTCGGGCAGGCCACGATAGGTTCGTGGATGTCGGCCAGGTCGATCTCGATCACGGCGGCGTATTCGGCATCGGCGTCGCCGTGCATCAGCTCGGGGTTGGCCAGCCAGGCTTCCATCGCCTTGATGCGGCGGTTGATGGTGCGCACGTCGGAATAACCGGTGGCAATCATCCACTTCAGCATGGTGATGTTGCTGTTGATGTACTCGATGATCGGCTCTTTGTTCAAGTGCACGGTGCAGCCGCCAGCGGAACGCTCGGCAGACGCGTCGCTCAACTCAAACGCTTGCTCGACTTTCAGATTGGGCAGGCCTTCGATTTCCAGGATGCGACCGGAGAAGATGTTCTTCTTGCCTTGCTTGGCCACGGTCAGCAGACCGGCCTTGATGGCGTACAGAGGAATTGCATTCACCAGATCACGCAGGGTGATGCCAGGCTGCATTTCGCCTTTGAAACGCACCAGCACGCTCTCAGGCATGTCCAGAGGCATCACGCCCGTAGCGGCGCCAAACGCCACCAGACCGGAGCCAGCAGGGAAGCTGATGCCGATAGGGAAACGGGTGTGGCTGTCACCGCCGGTGCCGACGGTATCGGGCAGCAGCATGCGGTTCAACCAGCTGTGGATGATGCCGTCACCGGGACGCAGTGGCACGCCGCCACGGGTGCTCATGAAGTCAGGCAACTCGTGGTGCATCTTCACGTCAACCGGCTTGGGGTAAGCGGCGGTGTGGCAGAACGATTGCATCACCAGGTCAGCACTGAAGCCCAGGCAAGCCAGGTCTTTCAGCTCGTCGCGGGTCATCGGGCCGGTGGTGTCTTGCGAGCCCACCGAGGTCATCTTGGGTTCACAGTAGGTACCGGGACGCACGCCTTGGCCAGCGGGCAGACCGCAGGCGCGACCGACCATCTTTTGCGCCAGGGTGAAGCCCTTCTTGGTATCTGCGGGGTTTTGCGGCAGGCGGAACAGGGTGCTGACGGGCAGGCCCAGCGCTTCACGCGCCTTGGCAGTCAGGCCGCGACCGATGATCAGCGGAATACGGCCACCGGCACGCACTTCATCGAACAGCACTTCACTCTTCAGCGTGAACTCGGCAATCACCTTGCCGTCTTTCAAAGCCTTGCCTTCGTAAGGCAACAGCTCGACCACGTCACCCATGGCCATTTGGCTCACGTCCAACTCGATCGGCAGCGCGCCAGAGTCTTCCATGGTGTTGTAGAAAATTGGAGCGATCTTGGAGCCCAGGCACACGCCGCCGAAACGCTTGTTCGGCACGAAGGGGATGTCTTCGCCGGTGAACCACAGCACCGAGTTGGTAGCCGACTTGCGGCTGGAGCCGGTGCCGACCACGTCGCCCACATAGGCCACCAGGTTGCCCTTGGCACGCAGGTCTTCCAGGAACTTCACGGGGCCGCGCTTGCCGTCTTCTTCGGGGGTGATGCCGGGGCGGGCATTTTTGTGCATGGCCAAAGCATGCAATGGAATATCAGGTCGGCTCCAGGCGTCGGGCGCGGGCGACAGGTCGTCGGTGTTGATTTCGCCGGCCACCTTGAAGATGCTGACGGTGATGCTTTTCGGCACTTCGGGGCGGCTCGTGAACCACTCGGCGTCGGCCCAGCTTTGCAGCACAGCCTTGGCGTAGGTGTTACCCTTTTCTGCCTTTTCCTGCACGTCATGGAACTGGTCAAACATCAGCAGGGTTTTCTTCAGGCCATTGGCGGCCGCTTCGGCCACCGAGGCGGCGGAGTCGTCCAGCAGGTCGATCATGGGGCTGATGTTGTAGCCGCCCAGCATGGTGCCCAGCAGTTCGGTGGCTTTTTCACGCGAGATCAGCGGGCATTTTTCGGTGCCATGGGCCACGGCGGCCAGGTAGCTGGCCTTGACTTTGGCTGCATCGTCCACACCGGCGGGAATGCGGTGGGTGATCAGATTCAGTAAATTGGCTTCTTCGCCTGCTGGCGGATTCTTCAGCAGCTCGATCAGCTCGCCAGTCTGCTTGGCAGACAGGGGGAGCGGGGGAATGCCGAGGGCGGCGCGCTCAGCTACATGGGCGGCATAGGCTTGCAACATGGTTTTCTCCTGGTTCAAAAATCGTGGGATGAAATTAAAAATAGTGAATTATTTGGTGGCCGTCTCTACGGGTGCCACTGGTGCCACTGGCGTAAACATGCTTTGGGCAGGCAGCTTCTTCAGGGCCTCTGCCACAGCCACCTGTTCGGGGCTCATGCACTCATCGGCCAGGCGCTGGCCTAATTTCTGGTTCATCAGCATGGACTTATTGGCCAGCTGCAGCCACACGGCACCCGCTTTCTTATCTTCCAGGCGGATCGCACCGGTGCTGGTTTCCACCGGGAACATGCGGTACTTCAGCGACTTGACCTGTACGTTGAAATAGCCTGGGTATTTGGTATCGGCCACCAGGTGCACCACCGTACCCAACTCGCAGGGCACAGACCCCACTTGCACACGCTCGGCGATTGCCATTTCCGCAGGGGTCAGGGCAGCTTCAGCAGCTTCAATACCGGCCGCAACGTTCTTGGCTGCGGACTTGAGTTGCTGGCGGCTGCTAGTGGGCTTGGGTACTGCCTTGGTGGATTTGGGTACATCCTGCGCCCAAGCCAGACTTACGGATAGCAGGCACGCGGCTGCAGACACAACTAATTTCATACATTTTCCAGTTGAACAGGATGGACAGGAGAGTGGAATGGCTGGAAATATCCGGCCATTTCGGAAGGCAGGTGACGACCGGTTTGATGGGCGCGTTCTAGCACCTGCCAAAAATATCGGTAGCTTGCTCGGTCATGCAGTTGCCCGGCAAATGAAATAGGTGCCCATTCGGCGCGCACGGCCGCATCGATGATGCGTGCGGCCTTGTCCACTTCAGACTCCAGTGGCGAAAACGCCTCCAGGATGGGGCGAATCTGGCCCGGATGGATGCTCCACATCCGGGTGAAACCCAGGGTCTGCGCCGCGCGCCGGGCTGCTGCCTGCAAAGCAAGGGTGTCATTGAATTCGGTCACCACGCAGTGGGACGGCACTTTGCCATACGCATGGCAGGCAGACGCAATTTCCAGCTTGGCCCGCACCACCAGTGGGTGGGTGAATTGCCCCTCTACGCCCATCGCGTCGGCAGGGATGGCACCACCATGGCTGGACACGAAATCCATCAGGCCAAAGCTCAGGGACTGCACCCGCGAGTGCGCTGCAATATCGAAGGCACGCTGCACCGCCGCCGGAGATTCAATCAAAACTTGTAGCGGCACATGCACAGCGGATGTGCGCTGGAGTGCCTTTTCAATCACATCGATATCGTGCACGGATTCGATCTTGGGCACCATCACATGGCACAAGCGGTGGCCGGCCTGGCCGGCAATCAGGGCTATGTCCTGGGCAAACGACGCATGGTCCACCGCATGCACCCGCACCGCCACACGGGCAGAGGCCGGTGCAGCCAAAGCAATCTCGGCCACCATGGCAGCATGATCGGCCTCGCCACCAGCGGGCGCACCATCTTCGCAGTCCAGCGTCACGTCGAAAACGCAGGCACCGAACTCTTCCGTCATTTCGGCCTGCAGTTGCAGGCTTTTGCGCATCCGCGCTTCAACGCCGCTGTAGTGATCACAGACCGGGAGGCAAGCCCCCGCAGCCTGGGCACCCAGCAGAACTTGACGCGGATGCAGCATGCTGGCTTAGAGCAGGTGGGCGACGCCGGCTTGCTCGTCTTGCAGCTCTTTCAGCGTGATGTTGATGCGCTCTTGCGAGAACGCGTCAACTTCCAGGCCTTCGACCAGCTTGTATTCACCGCCTTCGCAGGTCACGGCGAAGCCGAACATGGTGTCCTTGGGGATGCCGTACTGGCCGTCCGATGGGATGCCCATGGTGACCCACTTGCCGTTGGTGCCCAAAGCCCAGTCGCGCATGTGGTCGATAGCGGCGTTCGCTGCCGAGGCGGCGGACGACACACCGCGGGCGGCGATGATGGCTGCGCCACGCTTGCCCACGGTCGGCAGGAAGGTGTCCTTGTTCCAAACTTCGTCGTTGATCATGGTCTTGACGCTTTCGCCGTTGATGGTGGCGAAACGGTAGTCGGCGTACATCGTGGGCGAATGGTTGCCCCAAACGGTGAGCTTTTCAATGTCGGCCACGGCCTTGCCGGTCTTGGCGGCGATCTGGCTGAGTGCACGGTTGTGATCCAGGCGCAGCATGGCGGTGAAGTTCTTGCGTGGCAGGTCTGGCGCGCTCTTCATGGCGATGTAGGCATTGGTGTTAGCGGGGTTGCCGACCACCAGCACCTTGACATTGCGGCTGGCCACAGCATTCAGGGCCTTGCCTTGGGCGGTAAAGATTTCGGCGTTCACGGCCAGCAGTTCGGCACGTTCCATGCCAGGGCCACGGGGGCGCGAACCGATCAGCAATGCGTAGTCCACGTCCTTGAACGCAGCCAAGGGGTCGCTGTGCGCTTCGATGCCCACCAACAGGGGGAAGGCGCAGTCTTGCAACTCCATGATCACGCCTTGCAGCGCTTGCTGGGCCTTTTCTACAGGCACCTCCAGCAGACTCAACACCACAGGCTGGTCTTTACCCAGCATTTCGCCGGAGGCGATGCGAAACAGAATGGCGTAACCGATTTGACCAGCGGCACCGGTGACGGCAACGCGAACAGGCTTTTTGCTCATGGGGAAGACTCCAGGAAGTGTTGAAAAACGAGGTTGGACCGCACACCCATGCCAGTCGCCGGGTGCGACACAAACAGCCATGGAGTTTACTCTCGAAAACCCGCAAACGTCAATTTGTCTTATGTCTTATATAAGATATGATTCGGACTGTTTCATCCCTACGCATTTGCTCACACGACCCCAGTTTGCCAATGACCCACACACCCGCCATCGCCGTCGATCCAGCACAGGCGGCCAGTGACGCCAACGCCAGCATCGCGCCTGCGTTGACACCGGCATTCAGCCCGCTCTACCAGCAGATCAAAGGGCTCATTCTGCAAAGTCTGCAAGCCGGCGAGTGGAAGCCGGGCGAAGCCATTCCCAGTGAAATGGAATTGGCGGCACGCTATCGCGTCAGCCAAGGCACGGTACGCAAAGCCATTGACGAACTGGCGGCCGACAACCTGCTGGTGCGCCGCCAGGGCAAGGGCACTTTTGTGGCCACCCATGCCGAACAACATGTGCAGTACCGTTTCTTGAAGCTGATGCCCGACCAAGGCGACATCCAAAGCGAGGGCCCGGCACTGCGCGACATCATCGACTGCAAGCGCCAGCGCGCCTCTGCCGACGTGGCCAAAGCATTGGGCCTGCGCAGCGGCGATGCGGTGTTGCATGTGCGTCGCATGTTGTCCTTCAAACGCAATGGGGAATTCATACCGACTATCCTGGACGACTTGTGGCTGCCGGGTGTACCGTTCAAAGGCTTGACCATGGAGCGCCTGGCCGGCTACCGTGGCCCGATGTACGCATTGTTTGAAACCGAATTCGGCGTGCGCATGGTGCGGGCCGAGGAAAAGATACGCGCAGTCAACCCGGAGGCAGACCAAGCCCGCCTGCTCAAAGTGGGACCAACCACCCCCTTGCTGTGCGTAGAGCGGGTTGCTTACACCTATAACGATGTTCCCATGGAGTTACGGCGCGGCCTCTACAACACGGAATCACACCACTACCGCAATGAATTAAGTTGAAGCAAGTTGAAGCCTATTCCGATGCAGCACGGGTTCTTATGCTGCATTGCAATAGAATTTTAGGTTGCACTTGTTCGAATAATTACAGCCTGTTACACCCACGAAAGCGCATTTATGTCCGAGCTTGCCTCCCCCCTGAAAACCAAACGACCTGAATTTCGCAACATTAATGCCCTCACGGACCTGCCGACCTATCGCATGGCACCGGCAGCCTGGGTATCGATCCTGCACCGCGTCAGCGGCGTGATCATGTTCATGTTGATGCCCTTCATCATCTGGATGTTTGACACCTCGGTTTCCAGCGAAATCTCGTTTGCAAAATTCAAAGCCGTGTTCAACATCGGAGCAGGATTCGTGCCGGGTTTCATCTTCAAACTGGTGGCACTGGCGCTGATCTGGGCCTACCTGCACCATTTCACGGCAGGTCTGCGCCACCTCTGGATGGATACCCACCATGACGCCGTAACCAAGGAGTTCGGCGCCAAGTCCGCGAAGTTCACCCTCGCCATCAGCCTGGGCCTGACCGTCGTGCTGGCAGCCAAGCTGTTCGGCCTGTATTAATTCACCCCGGAGCACTCCACCATGTCGGTTAAATACGGATCTAAACGCGTTGTCAGCGGCGCCCACTACGGCTTGCGTGATTGGCTGGCGCAACGCGTCACCGCAGGCATCATGGCCCTGTTCACCGTGGCGGTGCTGGCCCAATTGCTGATCGCCAAAGGCCCCATCGGCTATGACCTGTGGGCTGGCATCTTCGCTGCGCAATGGATGAAATTTGTCACCTTCTCGGTCATCATCGCCCTGCTCTACCACGTGTGGGTCGGTATGCGTGACGTCTGGATGGACTATGTGACATCCCAGGTCTGGCTGCGTCTGCTGCTGCAAGTATTCACGATCGTATGGCTGGTCGGCTGCGCTGGCTGGGCCATCCAAATCCTATGGCGTCTTTGATGCCCGTTTGCCCCACGCAGAAATAAAATGACCTATACCAAAGCCCACATTTCCAAGCGCAAATTTGATGTCGTGATCGTCGGTGCCGGCGGTTCCGGTATGCGCGCAGCCCTCGAATTGTCCAAGGCCGGCCTGAACGTGGCCTCGCTGTCCAAAGTCTTCCCGACCCGCAGCCACACCGTGGCCGCCCAAGGCGGCGTCAGCGCCTCGCTGGGCAATATGTCGGAAGACAACTGGCACTACCACTTTTACGACACCATCAAGGGTTCCGACTGGCTCGGCGACCAAGATGCGATCGAGTTCATGTGCCGCGAAGCACCCAAGGTGGTGTACGAGCTGGAACACTTCGGCATGCCATTCGACCGCAACCCCGATGGCACGATTTACCAGCGCCCATTCGGCGGCCACACCGCCAATTACGGTGAAAAGCCGGTGCAGCGCGCTTGCGCCGCAGCCGACCGTACCGGCCACGCCATGCTGCACACGCTGTACCAGCAAAACGTCAAGGCCAAGACCAACTTCTTCGTCGAATGGATGGCCCTGGACATCATCCGCGATGCCGCTGGCGATGTAGTCGGCGTGACCGCCCTGGAAATGGAAACCGGCGATCTGCACATTCTGCAAGCCAAGACCGTGCTGTTGGCCACCGGCGGCGCAGGCCGCATCTTTGGCGCTTCGACCAACGCCTTCATCAACACCGGTGACGGCCTGGGTATGGCGGCGCGTGCCGGCATCGCTCTGCAAGACATGGAGTTCTGGCAGTTCCACCCCACCGGCGTGGCCGGCGCTGGCGTGCTGCTGACCGAAGGCTGCCGTGGCGAAGGCGCGATTCTGCTGAACAGCAATGGCGAACGCTTCATGGAGCGCTATGCGCCCACGCTGAAGGACTTGGCACCCCGTGACTTCGTGTCGCGCTGCATGGACCAGGAAATCAAGGAAGGCCGTGGCTGCGGTCCGAACAAGGACTACATCCTGCTCAAGCTGGACCACCTGGGTGCAGACACCATCCACAAGCGCCTGCCTTCGGTGTACGAAATCGGCGTCAACTTCGCCAACGTGGACATCACCAAGGAACCGATTCCCGTGGTGCCCACCATCCATTACCAAATGGGTGGCGTGCCAACCAATATCCACGGCCAGGTCGTGGAACAAAAAGACGGCATCAACAACTCCGTGGTCAATGGCCTGTACGCCGTGGGTGAATGCGCTTGCGTCAGCGTGCATGGCGCCAACCGCCTGGGCACCAACTCGCTGCTGGACTTGCTGGTCTTCGGCAAGGCCGCCGGCCGCCACATCGTGGAATTCGCCAAGAACAGCAAGGAGCACAAGCCCCTTCCAGAAAACGCGGCCGACCGCACGCTGGAACGTCTGAACCAGCTCGAAGCCTCCGCTGACGGCACTTACTCGCAAGACGTGGCGGGCAACATCCGTGCTGCCATGCAGCTGCACGCCGGTGTATTCCGCACCCAGGCCAGCATGGACGAAGGCGTAGCCAAGATTGCCGAGATCCGCAAGCAAGTCGCCAGCATCACGCTGAAAGACAAGTCCAAGATCTTCAACACGGCACGCATCGAAGCCCTGGAAGTGGACAACCTGATTGAAGTGGCCCAGGCCACCATCGTCTCCGCCGCCGCGCGCCGCGAATGCCGTGGTGCCCACACGGTGTACGACTACGAGCACCCGGCCGACCACGCCGAATTCCCACTCGGACGCAACGACAAGGAATGGATGAAACACACCCTGTGGTACAGCGAAGGCAACCGCCTGGACTACAAGCCGGTGAACCTCAAGCCTCTGACCGTGGACAGCGTGCCACCCAAGGTCCGCACCTTCTAAGGATAGAAAAATGACAAAACGTACATTCCAAATCTACCGCTACGACCCGGACACCGATGCCAAGCCCTACATGCAGACCATCGAGATCGAACTCGACGGACACGAGCGCATGCTGCTGGACGCGCTGATCAAGCTGAAACAACAAGACCCCACGCTGTCGTTCCGCCGCTCCTGCCGTGAAGGCGTGTGCGGCTCCGACGCCATGAACATCAACGGCAAGAACGGTCTGGCCTGCCTGACCAATATGCTCACACTGCCAGGCACCATCGTGCTCAAGCCGCTGCCCGGCCTGCCTGTCATCCGCGACCTGATCGTGGACATGACCGACTTCTTCAAGCAGTACAACTCGATCAAGCCCTACCTGGTGAACGAAAGCCTGGCGCCTGAGCGCGAGCGCCTGCAAAGCCCGGAAGAACGCGAAGAGTTGAACGGCCTGTACGAGTGCATCCTGTGCGCCAGCTGCTCGACCAGCTGCCCCAGCTTCTGGTGGAACCCGGACAAGTTCGTCGGCCCCGCTGGCCTGCTGCAGGCCTATCGCTTCATCGCCGATAGCCGCGATGACAGCACCGCCGCCCGCCTGGACAATCTGGAAGACCCGTACCGCCTGTTCCGCTGCCACACCATCATGAACTGCGTGGACGTATGCCCCAAGGGCTTGAACCCTACCAAGGCGATTGGCAAGATCAAGGAACTGATGGTCCGCCGCGCCGTCTAAGGCTTATCGGTGCAACCACTTTCCTACTCGACCCCGCCTGCGGCTCCGGCCGCTGGCGCGGAGTTGCTCGACGAGCGCGCCTTGAGCAAACTGCGCTGGCGCTGCCGCCGTGGTCTGCTGGAGAACGATCTCTATATCGACCAGTTTTTCCAGAAATACGCCAGCAGCCTGACCGTCAGCCAAGGGAAAGCCTTGAGCGATCTAATGGAGCTGAGTGACAACGATTTGCTGGACCTGCATTTGGCGCGCAAGCCACTTGACCAGGTAGAGCCCGCGCTGGACCGCAGCGACGTGCACGAAGTTTTGAGTATGTTGAGAAACCGCTGAAAGGGCAAAAATGAAACTAGCTGACAATAAAGCCACCCTGTCGTTCAGTAACGGCAGCCCGAGTGTGGATCTACCGGTGTACCAGGGCAACGTGGGGCCGGATGTCGTGGATATCCGCAAGCTGTATGCCCAAACCGGCATGTTCACTTACGACCCAGGCTTCCTGTCCACCGCCTCCTGTCAATCCGCCATCACCTACATTGACGGCGACAAGGGCGAGCTGTTGTACCGTGGCTACCCCATCGAGCAGTTGGCCACCAACTGCGACTTTCTGGAAACTTGCCACCTGTTACTGTACGGTGAGCTGCCCAACCCCACCCAAAAAGCCGACTTCACCAAGCTCGTGACCAACCACACCATGGTCAACGAGCAGATGCAGTTCTTCCTGCGCGGCTTCCGCCGTGATGCCCACCCCATGGCCATCATGACCGGCCTGGTCGGTGCGCTGTCGGCCTTCTACCACGACAGCACCGACATCACCAACCCGCAGCACCGCGAAATCGCCGCAATCCGCCTGATTGCCAAGATGCCAACGCTGGTGGCTATGGCCTACAAGTACACCATTGGCCAGCCCTACATGTACCCCAAGAACGAGCTGAGCTACGCCGGCAACTTCCTGCACATGATGTTCGCCACGCCCTGTGAAGAGTACAAGGTCAGCCCGGTGCTGGAACGCGCTTTGGACCGCATCTTCACGCTGCACGCCGACCACGAGCAAAACGCCTCCACCTCCACCGTGCGCCTGTGCGGCTCGTCCGGCACCAACCCGTTCGCCGCGATTGCTGCCGGCGTGGCCTGCCTCTGGGGCCCAGCCCACGGCGGCGCCAACGAAGCCTGCCTGAACATGCTTGAAGACATCCAGCGCATGGGTGGCGTGGCCAAGGTCGGCGAGTTCATGGAAAAGGTCAAGGACAAGAACTCCGGCGTCAAGCTGATGGGCTTTGGTCACCGCGTGTACAAGAACTACGACCCGCGCGCCAAGCTGATGCAAGAGACCTGCAAGGAAGTGCTGGCCGAGCTGGGCCTGGAAAACGACCCGCTGTTCAAGCTGGCCATGGCCTTGGAAAAGATCGCTCTGGAAGACGACTACTTCGTATCGCGCAAGCTGTACCCGAACGTGGACTTCTACTCCGGCATCGTGCAACGCGCCATCGGCATCCCCACGCCGCTGTTCACCGCCGTGTTCGCCCTGGCCCGCACCTCGGGCTGGATCGCCCAGCTGAATGAAATGATCGGCGACCCCGAGTACAAGAT
>JAPLPK010000052.1 GCA_026400275.1 Burkholderiales bacterium | reverse complement strand
GACCAGCGCAATGCGCAACAGAAAACTGTCGAGCGCAGCGCCGTCCTTCAGGTAGAGCTCTTCCTTGCCGGCTTTGACCTTGTACAGAGGCGGTTGCGCGATATAGATGTGACCACGTTCCACCAGTTCTGGCATCTGGCGGTAGAAGAAGGTCAGCAGCAGGGTGCGGATGTGGGCGCCGTCGACGTCCGCATCGGTCATGATGATGATGCGGTGGTAGCGCAGCTTGGCGAGGTTGTAGTCGTCGTTGCTGCTCTTGCCCGAGTCTTCGCTGACCTTGCCGATGCCGGTGCCCAGCGCGGTGATCAGGGTGACGATTTCGCTGCTGGAGAGCAGTTTTTCGTAGCGGGCCTTTTCCACGTTCAGGATCTTGCCGCGCAGGGGCAGGATAGCCTGGAACTTGCGGTCACGCCCTTGCTTGGCCGAGCCGCCTGCGGAGTCACCCTCGACGATGTAGATTTCAGACAGCGCCGGGTCTTTTTCCTGGCAGTCAGCCAGCTTGCCGGGCAGGCCCATGCCGTCGAGCACGCCTTTGCGGCGCGTCATGTCGCGGGCCTTGCGGGCGGCTTCGCGGGCACGGGCGGCTTCGATGATCTTGCCGACGATGATCTTGGCATCGGCCGGGCGTTCTTGCAGGTAGTCGTACAGCAGCTTGCTGACGATGTCTTCCACCGGGCCGCGCACTTCGCTGGAGACCAGCTTGTCCTTGGTCTGGCTGCTGAATTTGGGCTCGGGCACTTTCACGCTGAGCACGCAGCACAGGCCTTCGCGCATGTCGTCGCCGGTGACTTCGACCTTGGCTTTTTTAGCGACCTCGGTGTCGTCAATGTACTTGTTGATGATGCGGGTCATGGCCGCGCGCAGACCGGTCAAATGGGTGCCGCCGTCGCGCTGCGGGATGTTGTTGGTGAAGCACAGCACTTGCTCGTTGTAGCCGCTGTTCCACTGCATCGCCACTTCCACGCCGATGTTGGTGCCCTGGTCGCTTTGGCGGTCGCCCATGGCGTGGAAGATGTTGGGGTTCAACACCGACTTGCCCTTGTTGATGAAGTTGACGAAGCCTTGCACGCCACCGGCGCCGGAGAAGTCGTCTTCCTTGCCGCTGCGCTCGTCCTTCAGGCGGATCTTCACGCCGTTGTTCAGGAAGCTGAGTTCGCGCAGGCGCTTGCTCAGGATTTCGTAGTGGAAATCGTTGTTCTCTTTAAATATCTCGGTGTCGGGCAGGAAGTGCACCTCGGTGCCGCGCTTCTCGGTGTCGCCGATGACTTGCATGGGCGAGACTTCAACGCCGTCCACGGTGTCCAGCAGGCGGTTTTGCACAAAGCCTTTGCTGAACTCCATCACATGGATCTTGCCGTCGCGGCGGATGGTCAGGCGCAGCATCTTGGACAGCGCGTTCACGCAGCTCACGCCCACGCCGTGCAGGCCGCCAGACACTTTGTAGCTGTTCTGGTTGAACTTGCCGCCGGCGTGCAGCTCGGTCAGGGCGATTTCAGCGGCCGAGCGTTTGGGCTCGTGCTTGTCGTCCATCTTGATGCCGGTCGGAATGCCCCGGCCGTTATCGACCACGCTGATCGAGTTGTCAGAGTGGATGGTGACCAAAATGTCGTCGCAATGGCCCGCCAGTGATTCGTCGATGGAGTTGTCCACCACCTCGAACACCAGATGGTGCAGGCCGGTGCCGTCAGACGTATCGCCGATATACATGCCCGGGCGCTTGCGCACCGCTTCCAGGCCTTCCAGGATCTGGATCGAACCTTCGCCGTAGGCTTCGGTGGCGCCGGCCTGGTTGGTGTCGATCGTCGGCTGGAAGTTGGAGCTAGAAGCCGTGCTGTCGCCGGTGTTCACGGCATCCATAGCATCGGTAGCAGCGGGGACGGGCTTGTTTTCTTCGGTCATGGCGTACTGTGCGTGTCGGGGGGAATGCTCCCCCAGATGCCGCAATATTTATAAGGTAAATCTGCCTCTGGCGCAGATGGATAGTGCGGGAGTAGCTACTTTTTATATAGCAGTTAGATCCGCATCGGCATGACCACGTATTTGAAGGTCTCGTTCTCGGGGATGGTCAGCAGCGCAGAGCTGTTGCCGTCGCTGAGCGAGATCGTCACCATGTCTTGCGCCATATTGGCCAAGGCATCAATCAGGTAGGTCACGTTGAAGCCGATTTCGATGGTGTCACCACCGTAGTCGATGTCCAGCTCGTCCACGGCTTCTTCTTGTTCGGCATTGTTCGAGGCCACACGCAGGCTGCCGGGTTCGACGTTCAGGCGTACGCCCTTGAACTTGTCGCTGGTCAGAATGGCGGTGCGCTGCAGGCTGGACAGGAAGGCCTGGCGGCCCAGGGTGATGTGGTTCTGGTGGTTCTTCGGAATCACGCGGTTGTAGTCGGGGAACTTGCCCTCGACCAGCTTGGTGACGAACTCCATGCCGTCAAAACTGAACTTGGCCTGGTTGCTGGCGAACTGCATCTCGATAGCGCCTTCGGCATCGCTCAACAGGCGCTGCATCTCCAGCACGGTCTTGCGCGGCAAGATGACTTCTTGCTTGGGCACTTCGACGTCCAGCGCGGCCGAGGCAAATGCCAGGCGGTGGCCGTCAGTGGACACCAGGCTGAGTTGGTTGCCTTCGGCGACGAACAAGATGCCGTTGAGGTAGTAGCGGATGTCATGCACGGCCATGGCGAAGGACACCTGGCTCAGCAGCGCCTTCAGCACCTTTTGGGGCACGCTGAACACCGGGCCGAAGCTGGCGGCTTCCTGCACCAGCGGGAAGTCTTCAGAGGGCAGGGTCTGCAGCGTGAACTTGCTCTTGCCGCCCTTGAGGATCAACTTGTTCTGGCTGGACTCCAGGCTCACGGTCTGGTCAGCAGGCATGGTGCGCAGGATGTCGATCAGCTTGCGGGCACCCACGGTGGTGCTGAAGTCGCCGGCGTCGCCATCCAGCTCGGCATTGGTGCGGATCTGGATTTCCAGGTCGCTGGTGGTCAGCTGCACGGTGCCGCCGGTTTTGCGCAGCATCACGTTGGCCAGAATCGGCAAAGTGTGGCGCCGTTCAACAATGCCGGCCACCGACTGCAGAACCGCGAGCACTTTGCTTTGTGTTGCCTTCAAAACGATCATGTCAACCCCGTGTGTTTATAAATAAGCTTGGCGAGAAACCCGCGCGTCGATTTCGAGCAAAGCGTGATTTTCCCTGTTTTTACCTGCACTTTTGGCTAGCCTTCAGGACTTACGCAAGTCCCTTGTGCGCCCAGAGGGCAGCATAGGGGACGCTGCGTAAGTTCTAACCCTTTAATGTTTGCTCCAGCACGTGCAATTGCTGGTTCAACTCGGTCAGTTGCTGGCGTTCGCCGCCAATCTTGCGCACCGCGTGCAGCACCGTGGTGTGGTCGCGCCCGCCGAACAGCTCGCCGATCTCGGGCAGGCTCTTTTGCGTCAGCTCCTTGGCCAGGTACATCGCGATCTGGCGCGGCCGCGCAATGGAGGCCGGGCGCTTCTTGCTGTACATGTCGGCGACTTTGATCTTGTAGTAATCGGCCACCGTCTTCTGGATGTTTTCTACCGAAATCTGCCGATTCTGGATGGACAGCAAGTCACGCAAGGCTTCGCGGGCCAGCTGGATCGACATTTCCTTTTGGTTGAAACGCGAATAGGCCAGGCATTTGCGCAGCGCGCCTTCGAGCTCGCGCACGTTGGAACGCACGTTCTTGGCGACGAAAAAGGCGACTTCCTCGGGCATTTCGGTGCCCTCGGCACGCGACTTGTTGATCAGAATCGCGACGCGCATCTCCAGCTCGGGCGGCTCGATGGCCACCGTCAGGCCCGAGTCGAAACGCGACACCAAGCGCTCATGGATGTCGGCCAGACCCTTGGGATAAGTGTCGCTGGTCATCACGATGTGCGACTTCTTGGTCAGCAGGGCTTCGAACGCGTTGAAGAACTCTTCTTGCGTGCGGTCCTTGTTGGCGAAAAACTGCACGTCGTCAATCAGCAACAGGTCCAGCGAGTGGTAACGCTCTTTAAATTCGTCAAAAGTCTTGCGCTGGTAGGCTTTAACCACATCCGAAACAAATTGCTCCGCATGGATGTAGAGAACTTTGGCATCCGGCCGGTCGGCCAGCAAGCGGTTGCCCACGGCGTGCATCAAATGGGTCTTGCCCAGACCCACGCCACCGTAGATAAACAACGGGTTGTAGAGCTGGCCGGGCGTACCGGAAACATGCATGGCCGCAGCCCGCGCCATGCGGTTGGCCGTACCTTCGACCAGGGTGTCGAAGGTCAGAGCGGTGTTCAGTCGGTTCTTGAATTGCGCCTGCGCGGGGTCTTCTCCGACCACCACGACCGGCTCGGGAACCGCCCCAACCCCTTGGGGCACCAAGGCAGCGATGGACGTGCGAACCTGCGCCTCACGAGGAGTAAGCGCTAACTCGAGCGGAATAATCTGGCCATACAGCTTTTCCAATAAGGCACTGATACGGCCCACGTACTGCGCACGGATCCAGTCAAGCTTGAAGCGATTCGCGACAAACAAGGTCACTTTAGAGAAGTCATCGGTAACCTGCGCCACCAAGGGCTTGATCCAGGTATTGAACTGCTGCTCTGGCAGTTCCTGTGCCAGCTGTTCTACGCAGGCCTGCCAGAGACTGTGCCCGGCACTACTTCCTGCGCCAGCATGGGCATGGGTTCCCTCGGTCATTATTCTGTTTCTACTTCTGTGGATAAATTAGGGATCGGCGAACCGACCATTGTAATTTATCCATCCCTTATCCACAATTTCGCCGATATGAGACAGGCATCCTGCCCCGCCGCCTTCGATGCAGAAGTGTATTGCCAGACGGCCGATTATTTGCCATAATGCCGGGTTTCCCTGGCCAAATTTGCCTTAGGTTCTTTTTTGCGGCTGCACGCAGAAACCCGAGAAGGCGGACCAGTGCAGTCCCCGGTAGTGCTTGCAAAAGTCCAGCGTGGGTTGTGCTTCAGGGGCCACCAAGGGCGTTAAGCCCTCTTTTTTTAGCGATGTACCTCGGGTTTACCTTGGGGGAGTTGCTGTACCGAACTCTTCTAGGAAGTCATCATGAAACGCACTTATCAACCATCGAAAATCAAGCGTGCCCGTACCCATGGTTTCATGGTCCGTATGAAAACCCGCGGTGGCCGTGCCGTCATCAACGCACGTCGCGCCAAGGGCCGCAAGCGCCTGGCTGTCTAAGCCTGCGCCCCGGTTGGCGCGCACTACCGCTCCCGATTTTTCTACTTCGGCCCAACACCTGACGTGCAGCGACTCAAAACGCGGGCGCAGTTCCAGGCTGTATTGGCAGGAAAAACGGTTGCACGTACAGCCCATTTCGCGCTGCACCGTGCAGCACTAGATGCGCGTCCAGTGCCAACTTCCATGGCCAGCACACCAACGACACCTCCATCAGGGCCCGAGTCTTTACGACCGCAGGCCCTTTTTGCTGTGGACGGCGTTTGGCTGGGTGCCATGGTGCCCAAACGCTGGGCCAAGCGGGCCGTGACCCGCAACACCATCAAGCGCCAGATTTACCAAGTGATCCAAGCTTTTGAGCCGCGCTTTCCGCATGCTGCCCATGTGGTGCGTTTGCGCAGTGGCTTTGATCGCAAGGTTTTCATCAGCGCAACGTCCGACCAGCTCAAGCACGCTGTGCGGACCGAGCTGGAGCAGCTCTTTGACCGGGCCGTCGCCGGTGCTACGCCATGATGCGTACCGCCTTGATAACGCTGGTACGCGGCTACCGGTTGCTGCTTAGTCCCTGGCTGGGATCGGCCTGCCGTTTTGAACCTACCTGTTCTGTGTATGCATTGCAGGCCCTGGAACAGCACGGCGCATCCACAGGAACTTATCTGACATTACGGCGTCTGGCACGTTGCCACCCTTGGTGTGACGGCGGTTTGGACCCCGTTCCGCAAAAACGTCCTGCGCTATTCGCCCATCTGCTTTCCTCTTCCTCACATAAGTAGTCCTTTACATGAACGATATTCGCCGGACCATCCTATGGGTGATTTTTGGTTTCTCCATGGTCTTGCTGTGGGACCAGTGGCAGGTCTATAACGGCCATAAAGCCACCTTTTTTCCGACGCCTGCATCCAAGGTTGCTCCGGTAGCTACCGCACCAGTGTCTGGCGCGTCCAGCGTCCCAGCGCCAGTTGCAGCCGGACCGGTAGCTGTGGCAGGCCAGCTCCCCGTGACCGCCGGTGCTCCGGCGGCAGCCAAGGAGCGCGTGGAAGTGGTGACCGATGTACTCAAGCTGACCTTCGACACCGAAGGTGGCAGCTTGGTCCGCTCCGAGTTGCTGAACCAGGTGGATATGACCGACAAGTCGAAGAACTTCGTCTTGCTCGACGATAGCAAAGAACGCGTCTATGTTGCCCAAACCGGTCTGATCGCCGGCGCTGGCTCTGCCGCAGGCGCCACGCTGCCCAGCCACAAAACGGTCATGACATTGGTACCTGGCGATCGCAGCCTGAAAGACGGCGCGCAAAACCTGGTGCTGCGCTTCGAATCGCCTGATGTGGGCGGTGTGAAACTGGTGAAAACCTTCACCCTCACCCGTGGCTCCTACGTGATGGACGTAAAGCACGAAGTCGTCAACACCGGCACCACCGCTGTGTCGCCTCAGCTGTACCTGCAACTGGTGCGCGATGGCAATAAGCCCGCAGGCGAATCCTCTTTCTACTCGACCTTCACCGGCCCGGCGGTCTATACCGAAGCCAAGAAGTACGAAAAGGTGGACTTCAAAGACATCGAAAACAACAAGGTCGATATCGAAAAGCAATCCAGCAACGGCTACGTTGCCATGGTGCAGCACTACTTTGCCAGCGCCTGGCTGCTGGGAGACGGCATCCAGCGCGACCTGTTCATGCGCAAGGTGGACTCCAACCTGTATGCGGTGGGCATGATCACGCCGATGAACGATATCGCACCGGGCGCCAGCAAGACAGTGGAAGCCCGCATGTTTGTAGGCCCTGAACTCGAAAAAGTACTGGAAAAACTCTCGCCCGGCCTGGAGCGCGTGAAAGACTATGGCCGCTTGACCATCCTGGCTCAGCCTTTGTACTGGCTGCTGGACCAACTGCACAGCGTGATCCAGAACTGGGGCTGGTCCATCGTGGCCCTGGTGCTGCTGCTGAAGATAGCCTTCTACTGGCTGAATGCCAAGGCTTACGCCAGCATGGCCAAGATGAAGGCTATCAACCCGCGTATCACCGAAATGCGTGAGCGCCTGAAGGACAAGCCGCAGGAAATGCAACAGGCCATGATGAAGATCTACCGTGAGGAAAAGATCAACCCCATGGGCGGCTGCTTCCCCATCATGATCCAGATCCCGGTGTTCATCGCGCTGTACAACGTGCTGCTGTCCAGCGTAGAGATGCGCAACGCACCCTGGGCGCTGTGGATCCACGACCTGTCCTCACCTGATCCGTACTACATCCTGCCCATCGTCATGGCTTTGACGACCATGCTGCAAACCTCGCTGAACCCCGCACCGCCGGATCCGCTGCAGGCCAAGATGATGTGGTTCATGCCGTTGGCCTTCTCGGTGATGTTCTTCTTCTTCCCGGCCGGCCTGGTGATGTACTGGATTACCAACAACGCCTTGTCCATTGCACAGCAATGGATCATCAATACCCGCATGGGCGTGCCACCGAAGTTCCACCTGCCCAAGTTCTAAGGGCGGTACGGGCAACAATACTGCCCGGTTGACATCCAAAGGCCGCTTCAACCTCCGGGTTGAACGGCCTTTTTTCTATAAGCTGCTACTCCATGCCCGCCCATAACGACTATCCCATCGCCGCCATCGCCACCGCACCAGGACGTGGTGCCGTGGGCATTGTGCGGGTCAGCGGCAAGCAGATCGCACCCATCGTCGAAGCCCTGTGTGGCCGAGCGCTGAAAGCCCGCGAAGCCACTTATCTGCCGTTCCGCGACGCGGCTGGTCAGGCCATAGACCAGGGCCTGGCCATCCACTTCCCGGCGCCGCACTCCTATACCGGAGAAGACGTGCTGGAGCTGCAGGCCCACGGCGGACCGGTGGTGCTGCAGCTCTTGCTGGCGCGCTGCCTGGAGGCGGGTGCCGCCATGGGCATGCGCCTGGCCCAGCCGGGCGAGTTCACTCAGCGGGCCTTCTTGAACGACAAGATAGACCTGGCGCAGGCCGAGGCAATTGCCGACCTGATCGACGCCAGCACCGAAGCCGCCGCGCGCAGCGCCACCCGTTCGCTGTCCGGCGAGTTCTCGCAGGAGATCCATAGTCTGCGCGATGGCCTGGTGCACCTGCGTATGTTGGTCGAGGCCACCTTGGATTTTCCTGAGGAAGAAATCGACTTCCTGCGCAAGGCGGACGCGCACGGGCAGCTATCAAAACTGCAGCAACGCCTGGCCGCGGTGATGCAGCGCACACGCCAGGGGGCGCTGCTGCGCGAGGGCATCAAGGTGGTGATTGCCGGCCAACCCAACGCGGGCAAGTCGTCGCTGCTGAACGCGCTGGCAGGGGCCGAGCTGGCCATCGTCACCCCGATCGCCGGCACCACCCGCGACAAGGTGGCGCAAACCATCCAGATCGAGGGCGTGCCCATCCACGTCATCGACACCGCCGGCCTGCGCAGCAGCGATGACGCCATCGAAACCATAGGCATTGAACGCGCCTGGGCTGAAATCGCGGCAGCCGATGCGGTGCTGTTTCTGCACGACCTTACCCGCGCCCAATTGGCGGACTACCAGCAGGCGGACGCCGCGATAGGCGCCGAACTGGCGCAAAAGCTGCCGTCCCGCGTACCGGTCATCGATGTCTGGAACAAATCGGACGCAGCCACCGCGACCGCTGCAGAGGCCCTGACTCTGTCCGCCAAGATCGGCACCGGACTGGACCCACTGCGCCGCAAGCTATTGGAAGTGGCGGGATGGCAAACCTCTCCAGAGGGGGTTTTCATCGCCCGGGCGCGCCATGTGCACGCCTTGCAGCATGTGGACGAACACATCGAGATGGCGGTTGCGCATTTGGCCAGCCAGGCCCAGTCGCTGGACTTGCTGGCCGAGGAGCTGCGCCTGGCGCAGAACGCGCTGAACGAAATCACCGGAGCCTTCAGCGCCGACGACCTGCTGGGCGTGATCTTTTCGCAGTTCTGTATCGGCAAATAAGCCGGGTTCTGGGCAGACTTTCAGTGCCCGGCGAAATCCACCAAAGTGAACAGAGGAAGCCCGCTTTCCCGCAGCTTGGTAGAACCGCCCAGTTCGGGTAGATCCACAATGGCCGCGCCTTCGACCACGGTGGCGCCGAGCTTCTCCAGCAGCTTCTTGCCAGCCATCATGGTGCCGCCGGTGGCGATAAGGTCGTCTATCAACAGCACGCGGTCGCCGGCCTTCACGGCATCGGTGTGCAGCTCAACTGTGGCGCTGCCGTATTCCAATTCATAGGTTTCTTCCACCGTGGTGAATGGCAGCTTGCCCTTTTTACGGATGGGTACAAAGCCGATATTCAGCTCGTAAGCCACTACCGCACCCAGAATGAAGCCGCGCGCGTCCAGCCCGGCCACTACGTCCGGGCGCAGGGCAGGGTCCATGTAGCGGTGCACGAACGCATCGATCATCACGCGGAACACCCGGGGGTTTTGCAGCAAGGGAGTGATGTCCCGGAACTGCACGCCCGGCGCAGGCCAATCGGGCACCGTGCGCATATGGGCCTTGAGGTATGCGTTGACGCTAAAGCTTGTCATGGGAAATCAACCAAAAATGGGGAGGGCCGCTATTGTGCCTTGCGCGGCTGCGCCGCCTTACGGCTTAACCCTTTTGGAACTTCTCTTCCGCTAACGCCAGGGTTTCCGCCTTGCCAGACAAGACCAGGGTATCGCCGTCTTCCAGCAGCACATCGTCTCCAGGTGACTCGGTTTTGCCGCTGTGCCGGCGCAGACTGACCACCCGCACACCCATCGCGTGCAGAGCCAGACGACCCAACGGCTTACCAAGGCACTTGGCGGCGATGGTCAGGGTCACGGTCGTCAACCTTTCGTGGCGCAACTCGTCCACGTCGTCGTCGTCCGCCCCGTGGAAGTAGCCGCGCAGAAGGTTATAGCGCGCGTCACGCTGGTCCTGTACCACACGTATCACCCGGCGCATCGGCACGCCGACCAAGGCAAGAGCATGGCTGGCCAACATCAACGAACCCTCGATAGCCTCGGGCACCACTTCAGTGGCGCCAGCATTGCGTAGTTTTTCCAGATCGTGGTCGTCCTGGGTGCGCACAATCACCGGTACCTGGGGCGCGTGGGTATGGGTGTTGGCCAGCACCTTCATGGCACCCGGCACATCCAGGTAGGTGATGACCACCGCGCTGGCCCGGGCCAGGCCGGCAGCCATCAAGGCCTGCAGGCGCGCCGCATCGCCGAACACCACCGAGTCGCCGGCCGCGGCAGCCTTGCGCACCCGGTCTGGGTCCAGGTCCAGTGCCATGTAGGGAATGCTCTCGCGCTCCAACATGCGTGCCAGGTTCTGCCCGCAACGCCCGTAGCCGCAAATGATCACATGCTTGTTGGCATTAATGGACTTGCGGGCAATAGTCGTCATCTGCAGCGACTGCTGCAACCACTCACTGCTCACCAGTTTCATCACGATGCGGTTGCTATACATGATGATGAACGGCGTTGCCAACATGGACAGCACCATACTGGCCAGAATCGGATTCAACAGCGAGGCCGGCACCAGTTTGTTTTCTTGGGCCAAGGTCAGCAACACAAACCCGAACTCACCCGCCTGGGCCAGGTACAGGCCGGTACGCAAGGAGACGCCCGCCGTGCCCCCCAGCGACTTGGACAGCGCCGCAACCAGAGCCAGCTTGAACAGCACCGGCAAGGTCACCAGCAACAACACCAGAGGCCAGTGCTCCAGCACCAGGCGCCAGTCCAGCAGCATGCCGATGGTGATGAAAAACAAGCCCAGCAGCACATCGTGAAACGGCCGTATGTCAGTCTCCACTTGGTGCTTGTATTCGGTTTCGGAAATGAGCATGCCGGCAATAAAAGCCCCCAGGGCCAGGCTCAGGCCCGCCAGCTCGGTCAACCAGGCCAGGCCCAGGGTGATCAGCAAGAGGTTCAACACAAACAGCTCTTCGCTGCGCCGCCGCGCCACAATGGTCAGCCACCAACGCATCACCTTCTGTCCGCCCACTAACAGAACGGTGATCAACGCCGCCGCCTTGATGGACGCCAGCGCGAGTGACATCAGCAGCTCTTCAGGCGAGGCGCCCAAGGCGGGTATCAACACCAGCAAGGGCACCACGGCCAAATCCTGGAACAGCAGCACACCCATCACCCGCTTGCCATGCTCCGACTCCAGCTCCAGCCGCTCCGCCATCAGCTTCACCACAATGGCTGTGCTGCTCATCGCCAGCGCCCCCGCAAGCGCCAAGGCAGTACGCCACTCCATGTGCCATAGCGTGGGCGCCATGGTGGCAAACATCAGTGAAGCAAACGTGGCGATCAGCATCGTGCCCGCGACCTGGAACAAGCCCAAGCCAAACACGTGGCCACGCATGGCACGCAGCTTGGGCAGGTTGAATTCCAACCCGATGACAAACATCAAAAACACCACGCCAAACTCACCCAGGTGCTTGATCCCCTCAGAGTTCTGCGCCAGCGCCAGCGCATTCGGGCCGATAACCACACCCACCACCAGATAACCCAGCATGGGCGGCAACTTCAGCGAGCGGAACGTCACCACCCCCAGCACGGCGGCCAGCAGGTACATCAGCGTCAATTCCAGTGCGGTCATGCCAGCATGCTAACAAGGGAAATGCGCATTCCCTCGAAAAGAACGGCAGCATGCACGCCGATAGAATCGACGGCATGACATCCGCACCGCCGTCCACTGCTTCCTTCGATTCCGCACGCGCCTTGCGCAAGGCTTTTGACACTCTGGACATCGAAGCCGCAGCGGTCACGGACCTCAAGCGCCGCCTCACGGACTCCTTCGCCCGGTCGGTGCAGATGATCCTCGCATTGCGCGGCCGTGTGGTGGTCATGGGCATGGGTAAAAGCGGCCATGTGGGCCGAAAAATTGCCGCCACACTTGCCTCCACCGGCACCCCCGCACTATTCGTGCACCCGGCCGAAGCCAGCCACGGCGACCTGGGCATGATCCGCGCAATGGACATCGTCCTGGCCATTTCCAACAGCGGCGAAAGCGCGGAGATCACCGTATTGCTGCCGGTGCTCAAGCGCCAGGGCGTGCCCCTGATCGCCATTACCGGCAATCTGCAATCCACACTGGCCCAGCATGCCACCGAGATATTGAACGGCGGCGTGGACAAAGAAGCCTGCCCCCTGAACCTGGCGCCCACCGCCAGTACCACCGCCCAGCTGGCCCTGGGTGACGCGCTGGCCGTTGCCCTGCTGGATGCGCGTGGCTTCAAGGCCGAAGACTTCGCCCGCTCCCACCCAGGTGGCGCCTTGGGCCGCAAACTGCTCACCCATGTTAGCGATGTGATGCGCTCCGGCGATGACGTGCCCAGCGTCACACCAGACACCGCTTTCAGCGACATGATGCGTGAGATGAGCGCCAAAGGCGGCATCACTGCGGTGGTGGACGCGCAGCAGCAAGTGCTGGGTGTATTCACCGACGGAGATTTGCGGCGCCTGATTGAAAACGGTGTAGACCTGCGCGCCATGCGTGCCCAAGACGTGATGCATCACCACCCTCGCAGCATTCGGCCCGATGCACTTGCAGTAGAGGCCGCCGAACTGATGGAGCAGCACCGTATCACCTGCGTGCTGGTCGTCAATGCAGACGGCACGCTGGTCGGCGTAGTACATATTGGTGACCTGATGCGGGCTAAAGTTATCTAATGGCCGCAGTTGCCATCGCATTCGCGCCAGAGCTACTGTTGCGCGCCCAGAACGTCCGCGTCGCCTTCTTCGATGTGGATGGCGTCTTAACCGACGGTGGCCTGTATTTTTCAGAGACCGGCGAAACCCTCAAGCGCTTCAATACTTTGGATGGCCACGGCCTGAAGCTATTGCAAAAAGCCGGCATCACCCCGGCCGTCATCACCGGGCGTGACTCCTTGCCGCTGCGCAAACGGCTGCAGGCGCTAGGCATCACCCACGTACATTTCGGCACCGAGGACAAGCGCCCGGCGGCTGAACAAACACTGGCGGCGCTCGGCCTGGACTGGTCACAGGCTGCGGCTATGGGCGACGACTGGCCCGACCTGCCCGTCATGCGCCGCAGCGCCATCGCCTGCGCCCCGGCAAATGCCCAAGCCGAAGTGCTGGCAGCTGCGCAGTACACCACCCAACGCTCTGGCGGCCAGGGCGCGGCCCGTGAATTTTGCGATCTGCTACTGGTGGCAAGCGGCCACTATGCACGCCTGCTGGAAGAGTACACAGCGTGAAGTCCTTGCTACGTGCCGCCTGGGAACAGGTTTCTATTTACCTGCCCGTTTTGCTGATGGGTGTTTTGGCACTGGGCACCTATTGGCTGGTGCGCAATACACCCATCTTCGCGCCAGCAGCGGCACCGGTTGCAGCCACCCACGAACCCGATTACTTCATGCGGAAATTTTCGGTCAAAACCTTCGATTCCACCGGGCGCTTGAAAAGCGAAGTCATGGGTGCGGAAGCCCGCCACTTTCCGGACACCGACACCATCGAAATCACCAAAGTGCGTATCCGCTCAGTCAACCCGGACGGCCTGATTACCACCGCCAGCGGCGACCGTGGCCTGAGCAATAGCGACGGCTCGGAGGTACAACTGTTTGACAACGCCATCGTGGTCCGCGACGCAGTAACAAACAAGAGTAGCAGCATGGTGCAGCCGCGTCTGGAACTACGCAGCGACTTTCTGCACGCCTATTTGAATACAGAACGCGTCCGCTCCAACATGCCGGTAGTCATCACCCGTGGCACAGACACCTTTACCGCCGACTCCATGGATTACGACAATCTAGACCGCGTAATGCAACTCCAGGGACGGGTGCGAGGCCTATTGGTGCCCGCTCCCGCGCCATCTCATAAGTAAACCGATGTCCTCGTCTCCACTGGCATTCATTACCGGAGCGTCCAGCGGCATTGGCCAGGCGCTGGCGCTACGCTACTTCCAGGCCGGCTACCGCCTGGCCCTTGTTGCCCGTCGGACTTCAGTCGTCGAGTCATGGGCTAGCGCACATGGAATAAGCGCAAGCAGCTATCAAATATATAGTGCAGACGTTTCTGTAATTGACAGCATCGTGGCTGCCGGCAAGGCCTGCATCGCCCTGCAAGGCGTGCCAGACGTCGTAGTTGCCTGCGCGGGCGCCAGTATCGGCGTGGACACGGCAGTGTACGAAGACCTAGCCATCATGGCGCAAACCTTTGCCACCAAAAACGTCGGCACGGCAGCGACCTTTCACCCTTTTATCCACGCCATGCAACAGCGTGGCAGCGGAGCCCTGGTCGGCATAGGCAGTGTGGCTGGCATCCGCGGTCTGCCCGGCCACGGTGCCTACTGCGCTAGCAATGCCGGCGTCATCAGCTATTGCGAAAGTCTGCGCGGTGAGTTACGCGGGACCGGGGTCAAAGTTGTCACCATTTGCCCCGGCTATGTGGATACACCGTTGACCCAGAAAAACGGCTATGGAATGCCCTTCCTCATGCAAGCTCAAGACTTTGCGGAAAAGGCCTTCCAGACCATCCAGACTGGCAATAGCTACCGCGTTATTCCCTGGCAGATGGGTATCATCGCCAAAGTACTGCGCCTGCTGCCGAACGCGATATTTGACAAATTATTGGTAGGCCGCGCACGCAAACCCAGGCAGACAACGCCACCAGAAAATCCCTAATGCGCTTTCAATAGGCAACAAAAAAGGCTCCTACGGAGCCTTTTTCAATTCTGAAAAGTGCAGTCGGAGTATCAGTAACCGCCGCGGCCACCGCCGCCATTGCCACCGCCACCACTGCGTGGGCCGGAACCGTAAGGGCTACGGAAACCACCGTCGCCACCGCCACCGCTGCGACCACCGCCGCCGCCATAACCACCGCCCTCGCCACCACGGCCGCCACCGCCGCCGTAACCGCCGCCACCGCTACGGCCACCGCCGCCGCCGTAACCGCCGCCGCCTTCACCGCCACGGCCACCGCCGTAACCACCACCACCGCCGCCGCCGCCATAACCACCACCGCCGCCACCGCTACGGGGAGGACGGGCTTCCATGGGTCGTGCTTCATTCACGACGCAGCTGCGGCCACCGAGAGGCTGGCCATTCATTCCATTGATAGCGGCTTGTGCTTCGGCATCGCTGCCCATTTCCACAAAACCAAAACCCTTCGACCGGCCCGTATCACGCTCCATCATCACTTTGGCGCTGGTGACACTGCCAAACTGGCTGAAAGATTGCTCCAGATCGTTGTCGCGCACTGAGTAAGGCAGGTTGCCGACGTACAGTTTGTTGCCCATCAAGGGACTCCTCAAAAACACATTAATAAAGCGATGGAGTTCCGAAAACGCAATCAACCGAAAGCAAGGACGCGAAACTGACCGACACCGCAAACTTGTGTGGATTTTTATACCCACACTTTTGCATTATGCGACTAGATCAAAAGATTTCAACTAAAAAATACGATGGCTGTAAGTACGAAAATATGCGGACATTAAAAAAGGGCCCAGAGGGCCCTTTTTCAAATTTGCAAAAGGAGGAAAAACCTCCTATTGGCAAGATTTAGTAGCTGTTGCGGCCACCGCCGTAACCACCACCATTGCCGCCGCCGTAGCCGCCGCCATTGCCACCACCGTAGCCGCCACCGCCGCCGGTGCGGGGAGGACGTGCCTCCATCGGACGGGCTTCGTTGACAACCAGGTTACGGCCGCCCATGGACTGACCGTTCATGCCCTTGATAGCAGCTTGTGCTTCAGCATCGTTGCCCATTTCGACAAAGCCGAAACCCTTGGAGCGGCCGGTGTCACGTTCCATCATGACCTTGGCGCTGGAGATGGAGCCGAACTGGCTGAAAGCCTGTTGCATGTCTTCATCGCGGAAAGAGTAGGGCAGGTTGCCCACGTAAAGTTTGTTGCCCATGAAAGGACTCCTCAAAAAAACGCAAAACGCGATGGAGTCCGATAACCGCAATCAACAAACCATTGAAGACTAAAGCAGACGCGAAACTGACCATTCACCGCAAACCTGTGCAGCCGTTGGAGCGGCTGAACCAATTGATTATGCTACATCTGGCCCATAAGCACAAAAATACTTGTGCGGCTGTTGTAGGCGAGCCCATGCAGGGGGCGATTTCTGTCGCCTAGGCGTCAGTTTCCACGTCTTCCGCATAGTGGCGCCATTGCCGCATGGCATTGCGCATGGTGAGCAACTGGCGCTCGAAGCGTGGGCAGGCTTTGCACGCCATCAGATGCAGGCGCAAAGCCACACTGTCAGGCAGCGTGATGGCGCGGTCCTCACGGGCGATCAGAATGGCTGCAACTTGCTTGCAGGTGCGCCGTAGCGGGATCACGTGGCCTCCTTTGATGTACCAAACCAGTTGAGATCCAGACATTCGCGTAGCCGTATGCGGGCGCGGTGCAACTGGACGTAGAGATTGGTCGGCGTCAGGCCGAGATCCTTACAAATTTCTTCGCTGGACAGCTCCAGCCACTCGCGCATCAGGAACACGCGGCCCAACACAGCCGGTAATTTGTCGGTGCACGCCTCCAGCACCAGGAAGAATTGGCGCGAATGCAGGTCCTGCTCGGGGTTGCCCCAGTCTGCGGGCGTCTGGGCGAAATGGCCGTCGGCCTTGAACAACAGGTTCTCCAGCTCTTCCGCACCGCCTTCTTCGCCCTCACTGTCCAGACACACCTCGCGGGCATTGCTGCGAAACATGTCCAGCACCTTGTGCTTGAGGATGCCGACCAGCCAGGTCTTGAGCTGTGACTTGTTGCCAAAGGACTGCGGCTTGCTTAAAGCGGCCAGCAGCGTCTCGGACACGGCATCCTCGGCCCAGGCGTCATTGCGTAGCTGCAGACGCGCAAAGCGCAACAAGTAGGTGCGGTGCTGTGCCAGTTCAGTTTCGAAGTGCATGTCACTCTTTGGTCGGTAGGCGCGCAGTATGTACGATAGCTTTTCTCACAGCCAGCCTTCCTGTTCCGCCTTGCATGCCGTGCGGTGCAAATAGTCTCGCAACACGACCAGATCGGTGGGCAAGTCGATGCGCAGTGCCAAGCGCTCCAGTGTCTGGTGGTCATAGTGGGTGAGTGGCAGTGTTTTGCCGTCCTGCCAGACTTCGGGTGCCATATGGGTGCAGCGCCAAACCAGTCCACGCTGCATCCATAGTTGACCTGCTGTGAGCGCAATTTCGATGCCCGCAGGATCTGGGTCGCAGCTGATGTCTGCAGGCGCTGGAGCCTGCTCCAACAACCATTGCATGGCCTTGAGCCAATCTTGCGATGGCCGTCCCGGCAGCCATACGACGCAATGGTCTGTCGGCGCTTTCACAGCGCAACGCTCAAAACTGGCTCGATTCTCGATCAGCCAGTAGCGGGCAGGGCTTGTCGCCACGGTCATACGCAGGTCCAGGCGGCGGGCCGGTATAGCAGCCCAACCCAGGGCTGCCGCATCCAGTTGGCCATTCGGGCCTTGCAAACGTAGTGCGCCGCCCAGCCACAGCAAGGGTTCAAAGCGCCCGATGCCCAGGCCTTCCAGGTCGCAATGTGCTTCCAGCCAGGCCCATTCATGGGGCTTGATGTCTTTGGTGTGTTCGCGGGCAAACAGGGCAAAATCTTGCCTTAGGCCAAAGCGCTGTTCTGCATGCCATTCAGCCAAAGCTTGCAGCAGCTGTGCCCGGGCGACCAAACTTGCCGTAGGCAAAGCCAGGCTGCTTTGAACGGCACTGGCTGCCCAGGGCTGGGCAGAGGCCAAATTCTGAAATTTTTGCAACAGGTCCAGGCGCTGCGCGTCACGCTCGGTAGCGGGCTGGATGCCACAGGTTTTTTGCAGCTGGAGCAGGTCCGTCCAGACGATGCGCTGCGGCCACCATTGGCCATTTTTAAAGACCTGTTTGACCTGCAGTGCGCCCGCTTCCAGCAGAGCTTGCAGCAAGGTCTCAGCGTGGTCGAGATATTCCGTTCCCGCCTCGTTGAGCAATGACTGCCAGGCCCGCTCCTTGGCATGCGACGCCACCCACCGCAACAGCACAATGCGCTGCACTTCGCGCAACGCTGGCAAGCCGGCAAACCCCGCCTGGGACTGGCAGGTGCGCTTGCCTTTGCCCGTGGCGGTGGTTTCGATCATGGCGTATTGGTAACGACACCCCGCCGCTTGGCCACCGCGATCGGTGGTGCCCATTTGGCGTTCTTCGGCTTCTTGCTGGTGATCAGGGTGATCTCGGCGGGCTCGAAGACTTCCAGGTTGTGGGTGATGGGCGTGGTCAGCACGTACTGGGCCTGGGTGGAGCGCAGGAAGTGGCCGACCAGCTGGATGTTGCGCACGTCCAAATGGGCAAACGGCTCGTCGATGAAGACAAAGCCGCCGGAAGCGGTCTCATCATCCTTCAGCAACGCCACCAGCAGGATCAGCGACTTGATGACCTGCTGGCCACCCGAGGCCTCGCCGTCGTTCATGCCGATGCTGCCCTTGCCGTCGAAGTTGAAGTGCACCTTCAGGCCGGCCTGGGCCAGCACGGTGTCGCTGTTTTCCAGCGCGGGCAGGTCGGCAGTCACGGCCACGCCGGCCAGCTCGCCGAGTTCCTGGATGTTTTTACGGTAGCGGCGCACCGTGGTGCGCAGCACCTCGATATAGCTCTCGCGGGCGTTGTGCACGGCGATGGCGGCCTGGGCATTCTTGGCCTGGTGATCGCCCAGGTTCAGGCCCTGCTCGCGCACCAGCACCTCCATGCGGCGGTAGCGTTCTTCCACCGTGGCGTCTTTTTCCCAGGTGTCGAGCTGCAACTCCTCGTGCACCGACTGCAGGCGCAGGCGGGCTTGCGTGTCGTTCTGGTAGGTTTTGACCAGGGACTGCAGCAGCTCGGCCGTGCGCCACTGCGGCGGGATTTGGCCGCGTCGGGTGTTGGAGTTGTCCACATCCACGGTGAGCTGCTTGCGGCGCTGGGCCAGCTCGGCGATCAGGCGGTCGGCCTCCTGGTGCTTTTGGCGCAGGGCCTGCTCGGTCTGGCGGTACTGGGTGTCGATCTGCTGGTAGCGGGTCTTGGCGTCGCCATAGGCCTTGTCCAGCGCCTGCCAGTGCTGGGCGGCGGCGATGCGGGCCTGCTTGGCGCCCGGCCAGGCTGCACGGGCGGCGGCGAATTCTTCGCTGCGGCGCGCCAGCTCTTCGGCGGCGCTGTGGCCTTCCAGCGATTTCTGGATGTCTTTGACCTGGCGTTTGACGGCCATCAGCTCCTGCGTCAGCGGGCCGAGTTCGCCGTCCAGGCGGCGCAAATCGCGCTCCAGGCCGTCGCGGCGGGCTACCAGGGCGGCGGCGCCGAACTGGTGGTCGCGCGGCTCGACCCAGACCGAGCGCGCGCCGCGCCCGTCGAAGCTGTATGCCTGCGGCGTGATCCAACTGCCGCTGGTCTTGCGGCCCTCGGCCGGGTTGTCCACGCAGCGCAGGTTTTGCAGCTGCTGGATCAGCCAGCGCGGCAGCTTGGCATCGAACTTCATCTGTGCCAGCAGCGATTGCGCGTCGGCCGTGGGCACCGGGTCGCCGGGGGCGGTGATGTAGTGGCGGTAGCGGTCGGCGCTGGCAATGGTGTCGGCCTGGGCCAGGTCCTCATGTTTCTCCAGCAGCACCATCCAGCGCAGCGGGCGCAGCACGCCTTCGACGGCAGCGCGCCAGTATTCGTCGCGCACCTCGACCACCTCGGCAAGAAAGCGATGGCCGATCTTGGCGGCCTGCAGGCGCTGGCGCAGGCGCCGGGCGTCTTCCGGGTGGGGCGGGGTGTTTTGGCCTTCCAGCGCAGATAAAGCCTGCGCAACCAGCTCTCTTTTCTGTAGCACAGCGCTGTGCTTGGCCTGTAGCGCGGCCTGTTGGTTGTGCAGGGTGTTGAGGTGGGCGTTTAGCGCCTCGGCGTCGCTTTCCTTGTCTACCAGGGCCAGCAGCTCGGTTTCGCGCTTGACCAGGTCTTCCAGCGGGCGCTCCAGGTCGCGGCAGTTTTCGCGCTGCACATTGGCCGCATCGCGCTCGCGCAGCAGGCGGGCTTCATCGTCTTCGGCCTGGCTGCGTTGCTCCAATAAAGAGAGCAGCTTGTCATTGTCCTGCTTGCGCTGGGCGATGTTTTGGCTTGCATGCTGGCGCTGGCGGCGTTGCTCGCGGCTGCGCTCGGTGAGCTTTTGGCGCTGGATGTGCCATTCCAGCACCGGCACCACCTCGGTGGCCAGGCGCTCGTGCTCCTGTACCTTGTGCTGCCAGTTCTGGTAGTTGCTGACGCGGCTTTGCAGCTCGGCCAGCTGGGCCTTGCTGTGGTCCAGCTCGTGGCTGGCCTGCTCCATCTCGCGGGCCAGCTGCTGCTGGTGTTCGCGGGCGGTGTCGTAGTGGTTCAGCACCTCCTGGTCGCCAAACACGTCGAACACCAGGCGCAGCAGCTCACGCGGGCTGAATTCACAGAGTCGGTCGGTCTGGCCTTGCTCCAGCGACAGCACTTTGGCGATGGCCGGCGACAGGCCGGCGGCCGACAGGGTTTTGCCCCAGGCCTCGATGCCCATGGTGGCCAGCTCTTTCTCGGTTTTGTCGCTGAGCTGCTCGATGCTGACGTCGCCTTCCAGCACCATGTAGCGGCGCTGCCAGTCGCCACCGTTGCGCTCGATGCGGCAGGCCAAGGTGACCTGGTCGCTGTACAACAGACGCTTAGCAAATGGGCGGCTGCTGGTCTGGCGGTTGTGCGGGCGGTTGTCCACCACGGCGCGCAGCCAGGCCACGTTGGCTCCGGCGTGGCGGGCATAAGTTTTGAAGTCGCGCGGCGACGAGCACTTCAGGCCCAGCAGGGTGCGCAGCGCGTCCAGCAGGGTGGTCTTGCCCGAGCCGTTAGGGCCGGCGATGGTGATGATGCTGGCGTCCAGCGGCAGGCTGACGCGTTGGCAGTAGTCCCAGTGGACCAGCTCAAGGCTTTGCAGATGGAACATGGGCTCAGTCTTCGGTAGGAGTTTCGGCGGCCTGCAGGGCTTCAGCGGCCAGGCGGGCAGCTTGCTCGCGGGCCAGCACGTCGGCCAGGGCGCCGTCCAGGATGCGCGGGGCCATGATGTCGTAGTCCAGCAGCACGTCGAGCAGCGGGCCCTCGGCGATGTCGTCTTGCCGGCGCAGGATGAAGCCGTGGCGTTCCAGCAGCTTGAGGTTGCCGTCGAGCCGGGTCTTTTTGCCCAGCTGCGTGCCGTAGTCTTCCAGCAGGGCTTTGTACGACAGCACGGGGCTGACGTCGCGCACCGGTGGCAGCGGCTTGCTGCTGGCGAACATGTCGTTCTGCGTCTCAGCCACCGGGGCGCGGCTGGTCTGGCGTTCGCGCTTGGGCAGGATGATCAGCGCCCACAGCACCACCAGCAGGGCCTGGCCGTCGCGCGGCAGCTCCAGGTTGTTGTTGGCGTTCAGGCCGGCCTCGCCCATCACGCTGCTTTGCGCGGCAGGCAGCAGGGCCAGGCTGACGTGTTCGGCGTAGATGTTGTCCATCCATCGCAGGCCGATGTCAGCCAGGCGCTGCTCCACCTGGGCAAACAGCTCGGCGTTGACCAGGGCTTTGCGCACGCGGGGATGGGTGCGCGGCAGGCTGCGGCGGGTCAGCAGCTCGGCGACCAGCAGGGCGGCTTCGTCGGTCATGGGGTGGTCTTCTCAGTAGATTCGTTCGGGCCTTCAACCGGGTGCAAAACCCCAGCGCTGACCTGGGCCAGCACGGGGTGCTGCAGGTCGAGCAGCTCGGTGCTCCATTCCACGCGCCAGGGCTGGCGCGCCAGGTCGCCGGTGGCGCCAGGCAGCAGGCAGGCCTGGGCGTCGCCCAGCAGCGGCAGCAGCTGGGCCTTGTAGGCAACCTCGGCGTAGGCGGCTTCGAGGGGCTCGGCACCCAGCAAGGCCTGAACGGCGGTGCGGGGCTCGCTGCCGTCGGTGTTCCAGCTGGCCAGCAAATCGGACAAATCGGCCAGCGCCTGCGGCAGGGCCACGGCGCTGAGTTCGCCAAGCGGCGCGGCCTGCGATACCGGCAGGGCATCGGGCAGGGCCAGCGTGGGGCGGTCGCGTTCAAATTCGGCTTCGGTCACATCCAGCAATTCATGGGGGGCCAGCATGACGGGCGCAACCGGGCAGGCCAGCGCGTCTTGCAGCAGGTGTTCGGGGGCGGCGACGGTTTGCAGCCAGCGTTTCACGTCGGTGCTGGTGATACCGGTGGTGCCCAGGGTGACGCGCTGGCGGTCCACCTGCTGCAGCGCGCGGTTGAACTGGCTGGCCATGGCCAGCAAGCGGCTCTGCGCCTGGCCCAGGGCCCGGGCGGCGCGTTCCATCACCACATGGCCGTGGGCGTGGCTGATGATGGCGGTGATGGCGGTAGAGGCCTTGTCGATCAGGCGCGCGGCGCGGTCGTAGCGTTTGCGCGCCTCGCGCAGGCGGAATTCGGAGCCGCTGGCAATCGCGTCCTCAAACTCGGCATGCAGGCGGCCCAGCTGGGCTTGCAGCATTTGCACCTGGGCGGCGTCCAGTGTGCCCAACTGATCGGCACCGACCACCTGGCTCAGCAGGCTGGCCAGGTCGCCGTCTTCGCCATCGGCCGGCGGCGCGGTATTCAGCACGCCCAGCACAGCAGACAGCTGCTGGGCCAGCGGGGTCAGGCTGGTGCGGCGCTGGGTTTCGTCCCACAGCAGCAGGCCGGTGTCGCGGAAACGTTTGAACACGGTGTCCAGCGCTTCCGGGCGCACGGCGTGGAACAGCTCGTTGATGTCATCGCGGCTCAGGCTGGCCTCGCTCTGGCCCAGCAGGCCCATGAAGACCCACAGGCGCAGGCGCACCAGGCCGGCCGGGCCGTGGAACAGGGCACGCAGTGCGTCGATCAGCGCGCCCTGGGCATCGATGCGGAAGGCCAGCAGGGATTCGGCGGCAAAGTCGGCGTCGCGGAAGTAATCCGACAGCGTGGTGTCGCTGTCGGGTAGCGTTGTGTCTTCCATCGTCAGAACTGGAGTTGGGCCAGTGCGGCCAGGGGTGCGGTCTCGGCGCGCAGCACGCGGTTGGCCAGGGTCACTGGGCGGTAGCCACGGGCGATGGCCGCGTCTTCCTCCGCAGGGCTGAGGCCACCCTCGGGGCCGCTGAGGAAGTGGATGGGGCCACTGGCGGGCACCGCATGCAGCATTGGCTGGCTGCCAGGGCGCAGCGACAGCAGCAGGCCGGCGTCTGCCGTGGACACCCAGTCGGCAAAGCTGCGCACGGGGTGGACCTCGGGCACGCGGTTGCGGCCGGATTGTTCGCAGGCGGCAACGCCTACGGCAAACCAGTGGGCGCGCTTTTTGTCAGCACGTTCACCGTTCAGGCGCAGCACGCTGCGCTCTGCCACCAGGGGCTGGATGCTGGCCACGCCGAGTTCGGCAGCTTTCTCTACCAGCCAGTCCATGCGGTCATTCGCCGGCATGGCCAGCACGATGTGCACGGCGCGCGCGGCTTCGCGCTCTACCGGGTCATGGCTGGCGACGGTCACGGCCACATCGCTGCGGCCCATGCGTTCAATGGTGGCCTCAAACTCGCCGCCCTGCCCGTTGAACAGAGTGATGCTCTGGCCGGGCTGCATGCGTAACACCTGCACATGGCGGGCCGGGCCGGCGGGCAAGTCCAGCGTGGCACCCATGGCCAAGGGGGCGGGACAGTAGAAACGTGGCATGGCTATATTTGCTATTTTTTATATAGCTGCTTGCGCAGGTATTACCTGCGCTAGAGCCGTATTTCTTTTAAATGATTTACATACGTCCGTAGGCAAAGCCCACGGCGGCCTGCGTGCCTTCAATCTGGTCCACCAGGCGCAGCAAGGGCGTCAGCTCGCGGTAACGGCCGGCAGTGGCGCGGATGTAGGCGATGAAACGGGGCGTATCGGCCAGGTACTTGGGCTTGCCGTCGCGCAGGGTCAGGCGGGCGAAGATGCCGGCTACTTTCAGGTGGCGCTGCAGGCCCATCCATTCCACGCTGCGGTAGAAGGCGCCGAAGTCGTCGCCCACCGGCAGGCCGGCCTTGCGCGCCTTTTGCCAGTAGCGGATGGTGACGTCCAGCACAAAGTCTTCTTCCCAGCTGTGGAAGGCGTCGCGCGTCAGGCAGGCGATGTCGTAGGTGATGGGGCCGTAGAGCGCGTCCTGGAAGTCCAGCACGCCTAATTGCTCACCACCAACCATCAAGTTGCGCGGCATGAAGTCGCGGTGCACGTAGACGCTGGGGGCTTCCAGGTTGTTGGCCACGATCTGGGCGAACACCTTGTCCAAGGTGGCGCGCTGGGTGTCGTCCAGGGTGATGCCACGGTGCTGGGCGATGTACCAGTCGGGGAACAGGGCCAGCTCGCGCTGCAGCACGGCCGCGTCGTACACCGGCAGCACGCCGGGCTGGGAGGCCAGCTGCAGCGTCACCAGGGCGTCGATCGCCTGGGTGAACAGGGCGGCAGCCGGCGGTGGCGCGTCAGACTGCAGGGCCTGCAGCATGGTCTGCGTGCCCAGGTCACTGAGCAGCATGAAGCCCTGGGCCTGCTCCCAGGCCAGCACCTCGGGCACGCGCAGGCCGGCCTGGGCAAACAAGCTGGCGATGCGCACAAAGGGCTCGCAGTTTTCCTTGTCGGGCGGCGCATCCATCACGATGCAGCTGCCGTGGGCACTTTGCAGACGGAAGTAACGGCGAAAACCGGCATCGGCTGCAGCCATCTGCAGGGTATGCGCTTGCAGCTGGTGGGCGCCGGCGATCTGCTCCAGCCAGGCATGGAACGCGCTTGCGCGCGCGGTGTCAGCCCAGATGATGGGACCGGAATCGGGTAAAGAAGCGGTGGACGCTGGAGTGGAGGTAGGGCTCATGGATAATCCATTCTACAAATCCGGCTTATCTGTATAGCTGGCCCGCCTCTGTGTACAACCCTTTCGCCGGACCGATCCACCTCTTTCATGCCTGCCCTGATGCCTGAATTCCAGCGCAGCACCCGCCGCGGCCGCTTTACCCTGACGCCTGTGGCACTTGTCGCCGCCCTGCTGTGTTCGGCCACGGCACGCGCCGATGACGCCCCAAAGCCCCTGGTCCTGAAGTCCACGCCCCTGCTGCAGGAACAGATTCCGCAGGCGATGCGGGAGCAGATGCCCAGCTTCTTCTCTGGCGACCACACCCTGGGCCGGCCCGATCTGGACACCGTGATCGATGGCAACGCCGAGATGCGCAAGGGCGATATGGTGCTGAAGGCCGACCGGGTGGAGTACTACCAGCCCGACGATCTGGTCAAGGCGCGCGGCAATGTGCACATCAACCGCGCCGGCAATATCTACGAAGGCCCGGCGCTGGAGCTGAAGGTGGATTCGTTCGAGGGCTTTTTCGTCCAGCCGCACTACCAGTTCATCAAGAACGGTGCTTATGGCGACGCGGACCGCGCTGATTTCGTGGACGACAACCGCATGGTGCTGCAAAACGCCACCTACAGCACCTGCCGCCGCCAACCCGGCCCCAGCTGGCTGCCCGACTGGATACTGCGCGCAACCTCGATCAGCATAGACACAGAGGAAGAAGTCGGCGTGGCCGACGGCGCAGTGCTGCGTTTCAAGGACGTGCCCATACTGGCATTCCCGGCCATGAGCTTTCCGCTGACGGACAAGCGCAAATCGGGCTTTTTGCCACCCAGCATCGGTTTGGACAGCACCAACGGTGCGGAGCTGACGGTTCCCTACTACTGGAATATCGCGCCCAACCGCGACGCTACCATCACCCCGTCGGTGATGACCAGCAGGGGTGTGAACCTGGACGGCGAGTTCCGCTACCTGGAGCCGGAATACAAGGGCCAGATCAAGGGCAATTACCTGCCCGACGACAAACTGCGCGGCGAATCCCGCTGGGGCATTGCGGCGACGCATTCGGGAACCATACAAACCGGGCTGAGCGGTATCGGCGGCCTGGGCTTGAACGTAGCGCTGAACCGCGTCAGCGACGATAACTACTGGACCGACTTTGGCAGCTCCTCGACCACGCTGACGCAGCGCCTGCTGTCCAATGACGCGACCCTGAGTTGGGCCAAAGACAATTTCAGCGCCAGCGTGCGCACGCTGAAATGGCAAACCCTGCAAAGCACCAGTTCGACCATTGTTCCGCCCTACGACCGGCTGCCCGAGCTCAACGCCAAGTACGCACGCTACGACCTAGCCGGCATAGATGCATCACTGGAAACCGACTACACCGAATTCTCGGCCGACCGCACGCTGACGAGGCAACCCAATGCCAAGCGCGGCTTCGCGCTAGGACAAATCAGCCGCCCCTGGGTGGCACCAGGCTGGTTTGTCACGCCCAAGGTCCAGCTGCATGCCACCAGCTACCAGTTTGACCAAGCCTTGAGCAATGGCGCCACCTCGGCCAGCAGCACGGTTCCCACCTTCAGCCTGGACAGCGGCCTGGTGTTCGAGCGGTCCGCCAATTTCTGGGGCAAGGCGCTCACCCAAACGCTGGAGCCGCGCGCGTTCTACGTGAACACGCCCTACCGCGACCAGAGCATGCTGCCGGTCTACGACACGGGTCTGAACGACTTCAACTTCGCCACCGTCTATACCGAAAACTCGTTTTCCGGCAATGACCGCATTGCCGACAACAACCTGCTGACCTTGGGTGTGACCACCCGCTTCCTGGAGCCCGACACCAGCGAAGAGCTGGCACGTTTCAGCTTCGCCCAGAGGCTGCGCTTCAAGGACCAGAACGTCACCCTGCCAGGTGGCACGACTGTGACCGACCGCTGGAGCGACTTCCTGGTCGGCACCCAGCTGAATTGGGACAAGCGCTGGGCTTTCGACAGCACCGTCCAGTACAACCCGCAGACCCGCCGCTCCGAGCGCTCCACCATCGGTGGCCGCTGGAATCCGGGCGATTTCCGCGTCATCAGCGCCAATTACCGGTACCAACGCGACAGCAGCGAACAAATCGACCTGGGCTGGCAATGGCCAATCAGCGATTTGTGGAACGGCAAAAACAGCTCCGGGCAGACCGAAGGGCGCTGGTACAGCGTGGGTCGCCTGAACTACAGCATGTATGACCGCAAGATGGTCAACGCGGTCATGGGCTTTGAATATGATGCCGGTTGCTGGGTTGGCCGCGTGGTGCTGGACAGAACCCAGACCAGCACCACCGCGTCCACCCAGAAGATTTCCTTCCAGCTGGAGTTTGTAGGCTTTACGCGCCTGGGTGTTGGCAACAACCCCTTGTCGGTCCTGAAGGAAAACATCCCCCGATACCAGTATCTGCGCGAGCAGGTCACCACCCCCAGCCGCTTCAGCCAATACGACTAACCACCGACTTGCACCAGCAGAGGAAGGCCGCGCCTTCCCCGCCAAGCAAATCCACTCACATCCACCCGAACCATGAACCACCGTTTATTTCGCACGACGCTCCTGAGCTTGGCGGCACTAGCGGCCTTGTCCGTATCAGCCCAAGGCCTGCGCCCTGCGTCGCCGTCCGGCACCGGATTAACCGGCAGCAGCAGCGTACCGCTGACAGCCCGTGCACCCGAAGGCCCCCGTCAGGCCGACTTCATCGTTGCGGTGGTGAACTCCGAGCCCGTCACCAACAACGAAGTCCGCGCCCGTGTAGGCCGCGCGTTGCAGCAAATGTCGCAGCAAGGTGAAGCTGCCAACCCGACGCCCGAGCTGGTCCGCCAGGTATTGGAACGGCTGATCGTCGAAAAAGCCCAGCTGCAGATGGCGCGTGAAAGCGGTGTAAAGGTCGATGATGCGGCCGTGGACGCAGCCGAAGAAAACGTGGCACGCCAGAACCAGCTGAGCGTGGCCGAGCTGCGCCGCCGCCTGGTGCAGGACGGCATGGTCCCCACCCAGTTCCGCGAAGAACTGCGCAACCAGATCCTGATCACCCGTCTGCGCGACCGTGAACTGGACAGCCGCCAACGCGTCAGCGACGCCGATGTGGACCAATACCTGAGGGACCAGCAAGGCAACGCTAACGCGTCGTCCCTGGAGCTCAATCTAGGCATGGTGCTGGTGGAAGTCCCAGAAAACGCCACTCCCGAACAGATCGCAACACTGCAGGCCAAGGCCGAAAAAGTCCGCGAACGCGCGCTGGCAGGCGAAGACTTCGCCGCCCTGGCCCGCGCACTTTCAGACGCACCCGACCACACCAAGAACAGCGGCGTACTCGGCCTGCGCAGTGCAGACAGGTACCCGGAACTGTTCGTCAGCGCAGCACAAGGCCTGGATACCGGGGCCATCAGCCCGGTAATACGCTCTGGCGCAGGCTTCCATGTGCTCAAGGTGCTCGACAAACGCCAGGGTGGCGTGGCCACAGCCGTCGTCCAGCAACATTCTCGACACATCCTGCTGCGCACCGGCCCACGGCTAACCGAAGCCGCCGCCCTGGAACGGCTGAACGACTTCAAGAAGCGCATCCAAAACAAGCAGGCAGATTTTGCACAGCTAGCCAAGGAAAACTCGGCCGATGGCAGTGCCGCACAAGGCGGCGACCTGGGCTGGGCCAGCCCCGGCCAGTTCGTGCCGGAATTTGAAGAGGTGCTCAACAACCTGACACCCGGCCAGATTGCTCCTCCCTTTGTGTCCCGCTTTGGCGTGCACCTGGTACAGCTGCTGGAACGCCGCACCGCCACACTGTCGCAGCGCGAACAGCGCGAGATGGTCCGTGGCCTGGTGCGCGAGAAGAAATTAGACGAAGCCTACGCCCGCTGGATCGACGAGCTGCGCTCACGCGCCTACGTCGAATACCGCGAATCCCCGCAATAACATTGAATTCGCCGTGAAGCACATCCCCCGTAAACGCTTCGGCCAGCATTTCCTGTCCGACAACGGCATCATCGACTCTATCGTCGATGCGATTGCCCCCCAGCCTGGCGACAATATGGTGGAGATCGGTCCCGGCTTGGCGGCACTGACCCAGCCCCTGGTCGAACGGCTGGGCCATCTGACGGTGGTAGAGCTGGACCGCGATCTAGCCCAGCGCCTGCGCCAGCACCCCCAGCTGACGGTGGTGGAATCTGATGTATTAAAAGTAGACTTCACGCAGTTTCTACCTGCGGCAGTAGCTACGGATTCCATAGCAAGTCCTGCAAAAAAAGTCAGGGTAGTCGGCAACCTGCCCTACAACATATCCACCCCCATCCTGTTCCACCTGCTGGATGCGGTCCATGTCGTCGAAGACCAGCACTTCATGCTGCAAAAAGAAGTCATAGACCGCATGGTGGCCCGCCCCAGCACTGCCGCCTATGGCCGGCTCAGCGTCATGCTGCAATGGCGCTACGCGATGGAAAACGTACTGTTTGTGCCGCCCGAATCCTTCGATCCGCCGCCGCGCGTGGACAGCGCCGTGGTGCGCATGGTGCCCCTGGCCCAGCCAGCAGCCGTGGACGTGCAGTTGCTGAGCGAGATCGTCCAGGTAGCGTTCAGCCAGCGCCGCAAAATCATGCGCCACACCCTGGGCCAATGGCTGGAAACCAAGGCCTTCAGCGGCAGCTTCGACGTCAAACGCCGCGCCGAAGAAGTCCCGGTAGAAGAATATGTGGCACTAGCAAGCAGCCTGGCACACATATAAAAAAAGCCCGTCGTTGACGGGCTTTTTTGATGGAAGTGGCTGCAGCTCACAGCATGCAACCCACCTCGGAATCAGGCTGCGGCCAGCCAGTAACCCGCATTAAACGGGCTGCTCATACGCAAGGCCAGAGGCGACACATCTACCAACTTGTCGGTAGGCATCTTCTCGCCGGATTCGCTATTCAATTCGATGCCCGAGACGGCATCGCTGCCTGCCTCGTTCGCCCGTTCTGCTTGGCTGTTTTGTGCAGAACGGGCTACAGAAAAGAATAGAAGCATCGGAACGGAATCTTCCGGTCCCCCCAGTAGTCGGCGGCATCACGGAAGATGTCGAGCAGTTGCTCGCGTGCTTCCTTGTCAAACTTGGCGTGCGCCGGAATTTGCTCCAGCACCACCACAAATCCAGGCTGTGGGCCCGATTTATGCAATGGGTCTGTCATGCAGTCGTACAGCGCATCAAAATTCTTGCCGAAGTGCGTCGGAAAGGTGAACTGCTGGGCGATCATGTCCAGCACATCCTGCTTGCTCTGGGCGTTCGCCAGGTTCGCGTACAAGAAATGCTGACCCAGACCCAAAGCAGCATCTTGCAGATCTTGCACCCTGAAGGCACGAATAGACTGCACGATATTGGTTCTTACATTGCGAAGAGGCATATCCGTCTCCGCTTTCTTTTCAATCATCTAATTTACCCCGGCTTCAAAATTCTGAGGGAGCAGCCCCTTACGCTCTATTCGACAATTTGACGAAAGCTGGCGTAATGGTCACTGCTATAAAAACATGCATCTGGCGTTCTAGGAGGCCCGCCGCAAACAATTCGCTTAGCACCCCGGTTACTGGCTCCCACCGTTTTCACGGTGTACTCCCGGTAATATCCACGCTTCTGGAGCGGCAAAATACGTTCACGGTTCCCAAAGACCACGCCATCCTTATCAAAAGGAAAAGGACCGCCTTGCTTGATCAGCGCATACGTTGCCTGACCTTGCGAGGGAAGTGCCGAGAGGCCGATGACCTCGCTAGCCTCCTGTGGGGCAGCCTGGCGCGCCTGCCCCAATGGGGTGCACACAACAGAAACAGCCAACAGCAGCGAAGCAAAAACACGCCTGCATGCAGAGCCACGGACATTTAAAACCATGCGGGAATGCGCCTTTGGAGAACTTCGGGTTAACCCGTAAATTTCAAGGCGTAAGTGTGCCGTATGTGCACCAAAAAAGCAAGGGGCTGCCCAAAATTTGGGCAGCCCCTTGCAAGTCTTTACACCAACAAAGTTAGTACTTGCTGGCGAATTAGGCTTTATCGAACCACGTTAGCGTCGGCTACCGTCAAAGCCGTCATATTCACGATTCGGCGCACGGTGGTGCTGGCGGTCAGAATATGCACGGGCTTTGCCGCTCCCAGCAGCACGGGGCCAATCGCAATATTGCCGCCCGCTGCCATTTTCAGCAAGTTATAGGCAATATTGGCCGCATCGATGTTCGGGAACACCAACAAGTTGGCGTCACCGACCAGCGGGCTATTCGGCATGGTGGCAGCTCGGGCTACGCCATCCAGCGCGATGTCGCCGTGCATTTCGCCGTCCACCTCCAGCCACGGGGCCTCTGTACGCAACAGCTCCAGAACACGGCGCATCTTCACCGCGCTGGGCTGGTTGCTTTGGCCATAGTTGCTATGCGACAGCAAAGCAGCCTTGGGTTGGATACCAAAGCGCAGCATTTCCTCGGCCGCCATGACCGTGATCTCCGTCAACTCTTCCGCCGTAGGGTCGTAATTGACGTGGGTATCTACCAGGAACACTTGGCGGCCCGGCAGCATCAAGCCGTTCATGCAGGCGTAGATGGGCACGTCCTGCGGGGTGCTGGGGCAGCCGCCTGCGCGTTTGCCGATCACCTGGTCGATGTAGTGCAAATGGATGGAGGTGTGGCCCCAGGTGCCGCAAATCATGCCATCTACTTCACCCTTGTGCAGCAGCATGCTGCCAATCAGCGTCAAGCGACGGCGCATTTCGATCTTGGCCATTTGCGCCGTCACGCCTTTGCGTTCGGTCATGCGGTGGTAGGTCTGCCAGAAATCGCGATAACGGTGGTCCTGCTCGACGTTCACCACGTCGTAGTCCAGCTCTTCGCGCAGGCGCAAGCCGAATTTCTTGATCCGCTCGGCGATCACGGCCGGACGCCCGATCAGCGTGGGGCGAGCCAAACCTTCGTCCACCACGATCTGGGCGGCCCGCAGCACGCGCTCTTCTTCGCCTTCGGCATAGCAAACGCGCTTCTTGGCTGCGTTCTTGGCTGCGTCGTAAATCGGCTTCATAGTCGTGCCGGAGGCATAAACGAAGCTTTGCAGGCGATTGCGGTAGGCGTCCATGTCCACGATGGGGCGCAGAGCCACGCCGCTGTCTGCAGCGGCCTTGGCCACAGCAGGCGCGATCTTGATCATCAGCCGCGGGTCAAAGGGCTTGGGGATGATGTATTCGGGGCCAAACGCCAGCTGTTCGCCGGCATAGGCGGCGGCGACCACTTCGCTTTGCTCGGCCTGGGCCAGCTCGGCAATCGCGTGTACCGCAGCGATTTCCATCTCCAGAGTGATGGTAGATGCCCCCGCATCCAAAGCACCGCGAAAGATGTAGGGGAAGCACAGGACGTTATTGACCTGGTTCGGGTAATCGGTGCGGCCGGTCGCGATGATGGCATCGCTGCGCACGGACTTCACGTCTTCAGGAGTGATTTCAGGGTTGGGGTTGGCTAGCGCAAAAATCACAGGCTTCGCAGCCATCTTGGCAACCATCTCCTTTTTTAGCACGCCGCCTGCTGACAGACCCAGGAACACGTCGGCCCCTTCGATGATTTCAGACAGAGTACGCGCCGAGGTGTTCTGTGCGTAGATGATCTTGTCTTCATCCATCAACTCGGTGCGGCCCTCGTAAACCACACCGGCCAGGTCCGTCACGTAAATATTTTCGCGGCGTATGCCCAGCTTGACCAGCAGGCCTAGGCAGGCCAGCGCAGCAGCACCGGCGCCGGAGGTCACCAATTTGACGTCTTTGGGGTCTTTGCCCACAACCTTCAATCCGTTCAGCAGGGCCGCTCCCACGCAGATCGCCGTACCGTGCTGGTCGTCGTGGAACACCGGAATCTTCATGCGTTCACGCAGCTTGCGCTCGACGTAGAAGCAGTCCGGGGCCTTGATGTCTTCGAGGTTGATGCCGCCGAAGGTAGGCTCCAGCGAGGCGATGATGTCGACCAGCTTGTCGAGGTCGTGCTTTTCGTCGATTTCGATGTCGAACACGTCGATGCCGGCGAACTTCTTGAACAGCACGCCCTTGCCTTCCATCACCGGCTTGGACGCCAGCGGGCCGATGTCACCCAAGCCCAGTACGGCCGTGCCGTTAGTGATCACGGCGACCAGATTGCCCCGGCTCGTGTACTTGAACGCGTTGTTCGGGTCCTTGACGATTTCCTCGCAAGGAGCCGCCACACCGGGCGAATAAGCCAGCGCCAGATCATGCTGATTGACCAACTGCTTGGTCGCCGCAATGGCTATCTTTCCGGGGCTAGGAAACTGGTGGTATTCAAGGGCTGCACGCCGTAATTCGGCGCGTTTTTCTTCGGCATTCACCGTGGTATTGCTCATCTGGCGTCTCCTGCCATGGCCGCCGACTGGAAATATGCCGGGCAGTCACTGTGTCAATCAAAGGGACTGCGATTGTAGGTGCCGCCCAAAGACGGCCTCCGTACGGGGTTTTGCGTACGCCGGTATCAGGCGAAACGCGTAGACGTCGGGGCGCGGCCAGCAATGTGGCGGAAGGTGATGCGGCCCTTGGACAGATCGTAAGGCGACAGTTCCAGCGACACGTGGTCACCTGCCAGAATGCGGATGTGGTTCTTACGCATCTTGCCAGCGGTGTAGGCGATCAGCACATGGCCGTTTTCCAACGTCACGCGGAAACGCGAGTCGGGCAAGACTTCGGACACAAGGCCCTTCATTTCGATCAGTTCTTCTTTTGCCATGGATAAATTCCTTGAGGATGGGACAGTATCTAAGTAACTAACTAATTTTTAGGCGTGTGCAGCGCTTGGATTGGAGTGGCGCGCACGCACCCACTGCAAACCTTGCTCAACTGCGTATTGTGTCGCGGTTGTGGCATCGTCGAACAGGGCCACGAAACGCATGACTCGGTCGTGCGAACCATTTCGGATCGACACGGAGGAGCCAAAACGGCCATCGGCCTGTTCGCGGGTCAGCGGCGAGAGCAAATATTTGCCGGCAGCAATCGAATTATTTTTATTCATTATGGAAAACAAGGCGGCCTCACTAATGGGCGCGCCAGAAATACGTGTTGTCACACTGCGGGTTTTAGACAGGCTTCCGATGGAATTGCACTGGAGGCAGGTCTTGCGCAGCACCCGGTGGGAAGGGGTTTTGCGCGCAAAGCACTTGGAGCCCTGGGTCCACACAGCATGACAGGGTGCAGACAAACTCGGGGGTGCAGGCTCGGCGTGGTGTTGCGATGTGTTGGGTTGCATCGCGGAGCTCCATGGCGAAGCCCATCTACCGAGATCACGATTATAGCGTAGAGCCGTAAAAGCTGCTTAATCCCGCATCAAGGCCTCGATCGCGTCCGGATCCACCGGCACGCCACGGCTGATCAGCTCGCAGCCGCTGGCCGTGACGATGGCGTCGTCTTCGATGCGGATGCCGATGTTGTGGAAGGCCTCAGGCACGCCCGGGCCGGGGCGCACATAGATGCCGGGCTCGATGGTCAGCGCCATGCCGGGTTGCAGGATGCGGCTGGGCCGGTTGATGATGGTCTCGCCGCTCAACGGGTCCTTGCGCTGGCTGCTGGCGCCGATTTCCGACTGCTCGACATAGCTGCCGCAGTCGTGCACGTCCATGCCGATCCAGTGGCCGGTGCGGTGCATGTAGAAGGCGAAGTAGGCACGGCTGGCGATCACATCGTCCACGGTACCGACCTTGTTCTTGTCCAGCAGGCCCACGTCCAGCATGCCCTGGGCCAGCACTTTCACCGTGGCGTCGTGCGGATCGGTAAAGCGCGCGCCGGGCTTGGTGGCGGCCACGGCCGCATCCTGGCTGGCCAGCACCAGCTCGTACAGCGTGCGCTGCGGGCCGGTGAATTTGCCATTCGCCGGGAAGGTGCGGGTGATGTCGCTGGCGTATCCATCCAGCTCGCAGCCGGCGTCGATCAGCACCAGCTCGCCGTCGCGCACCGGGGCCTTGTCGGCGCGGTAGTGCAACACGCAGGCATTCGCGCCCGCAGCGACGATGCTGCCGTAGGCCGGGTACTGCGAACCATGGCGGCGGAATTCGTGCAGCAGCTCGGCGTCCAGGTGGTACTCACACACTTCCTGGCCGGCGCGCAGCATGCGGGCCGACAGCTGCATGGCGCGGATGTGGGCGCCAGCGCTGATCTGGGCGGCGCGGCGCATGGTGTCTTGCTCGCTGGCGTCCTTGAACATGCGCATTTCGTCCAGCACGCTGCACAGATCGCGCTGGGTGTCCGGGCACAGGGCGCCGTAGCGGACCCGCGCGCGCACCTTGTTCAGCCAGCCATCGACACGGCCTTCCAGGCCTTTGTGCGTGGCGAACGGGGTCCACACAGCGCTGCGGTTTTCCAGCAAGCGGGGCAGCTGGGTGTCTAGATCTGCTACAGAATATGCAGCATCTACCGCAAGCGCTGCGGGCGCTGCATCCGGTCCGAGTCGGAAGCCGTCCCAGATCTCGCGCTCCAGATCCTTGGGCGCGCAGAACAGCGTGGACTGGCCTTCGCCAGTCACCACCAGCCAGGCGTTGGGTTCGGTGAAGCCGGTCAGGTAGTAGAAATAGCTGTCGGCGCGGTACAGGAAATCGCTGTCGCGGTTGCGCTGCTGCTCAGGCGCGGTGGGGACGATGGCGATGCCGCCGGGGCCGATTTCACGGGCCAGTTGGGCGCGGCGTTGGGCGTAAACGTTGGTGCTCATGGTGTGTCGCTTCAGTGGAGTTCGGCCAGTTGTTCGGGGGTGCCCACGTTGTGCCATGGGCCTTCAAAACGGGATGCGGTGATGCGCTGCTGGCGTATCGCGTCAAACAGCAGCGGGCCCAGCGCGGCCTTGCTGCCCAGGGGCACGGCACGGCACAGTTCGGCGCGCACCAGGGCTAGGCTGCTATAGGTCCAGCGCTGGCCATCGGGGCCGGGGCCGTCCAGCGCCAGGCCGTTGTCGGCAATGCCAAAGTCGCCGCGCGGGTGGTAGGGCGGATTCGGCACCATCCACAGCTGGGCCAGAGCGTCGCTGCGGGCGAAGTCGTTGGCGGCGCTAGCATCAAAGCGGAAGCTGGGCGCGTAGATATCGCCGGCCACCACCCAGAAAGCATCGCCCAGCAAGGGCAGCGCCTTGCGGATGCCGCCGGCGGTTTCCAGCGCACCGCCGTGGTCGCGGCCTTCCATGGAATACGTGATCTGCAGGCCCCAGCGCGAGCCATCGCCCAGCGCGGCGGGAATCTGCTTTTCCAGCCAGGCGGTGTTGATGACGACATGGCGCACGCCAGCTGCAGCCAGTGCTTCCAGGTGCCAGACGATCAGCGGTTTGCCTTGTACGGGCAGCAGCGGCTTGGGCGTGTGGTCGGTCAGCGGGCGCATGCGTTCACCGCGGCCTGCGGCGAGCACGATGGCGTGGGTAATCAGCGGGTGGGCGGGCATGGTGTGGATTATCGGGCGGGTCACGCTACAGCTGCTTTTGCTATGGAATAAATAGCTGCTTGCGCAGATGGTTATTGCGCTAGCGGCCTAAAGGGCTTAAACCTTGGGTGCGGTGTCTGAGGCCGGCACACCTAGGATGCCCCAGCTTTCCTTGGGCGGCTCGGTCAGCACCACCATCACGTCCAGCGGCGCAATACCCAGCGCCCCGAAGCGCTGCACGATGCCCTGGTAGAGCGTGCGCTTGGCGTCGATGCTGCGGCCGGGGAACATCATCACCTCGACCAGGGTGTAGTTTTCGGTCTTGCCGGGCGCCACCCAAAAATGCTCGGGGCGGTGCTCGATATAGCGCACCTGGCGGTCGTCTTCCGGCACTTTCAGGGCTTCGCGCATGGACAGGTAGACCGCCTCCATCAATGCGGCAACTTCGGCAGCGGGGCGGCTGCGGCGGACTTCAATTTTGGCAAGCGGCATGGCGGTTAAGGTTGGGCAAACGAGGTGCTGTCTATTGTGCTGTCTTTGCCGCACCCGCCCCGCGTTACCAGGGCAGCACAAGGCGCAACGTGTCAGCCCCGTAAAATAACGGGCTTACCAGAATATCCACCCCGAACTTTCTCCGGAGCTGACCTCGATGGCCGACACCCCCCTGAACGAAAACACCCCCGAAGTGGCGGTTCTTCCTGTTGCGGCTCCGGCTGCTGCAAAGCCCACCACCGCCATGGCTAACGCCATCCGCGCGCTGGCCATGGACGCGGTGCAACAGGCCAACTCCGGCCACCCAGGTGCGCCCATGGGCATGGCCGACATGGCTGTCGCCCTGTGGGACGAGCACCTGCAGCACAACCCGAAGAACCCGAACTGGCTGAACCGCGATCGCTTCATCCTGTCCAACGGCCACGGCTCCATGCTGCTGTACGCGCTGCTGCACCTGACCGGCTACAAGCTGCCCATGAGCGAGCTGAAGAACTTCCGCCAGCTGCACAGCAAGACCCCTGGCCATCCTGAATACGGCTATACGCCTGGCGTGGAAACCACCACCGGCCCGCTGGGCCAAGGCATCACCAACGCCGTCGGCTTTGCCCTGGCTGAAAAGCTGCTGGCGCAAGAGTTCAACCGCGAAGGCCATGCCATCGTCGACCACCACACCTACGCCTTCATGGGCGACGGTTGCCTGATGGAAGGCATCAGCCACGAAGCCGCGGCTCTGGCCGGTGCCTGGAAGCTGAACAAGCTGATCGCCCTGTACGACGACAACGGCATCTCCATCGACGGTCAGGTCGCCCCCTGGTTCATCGACAACACCGCCCTGCGCTTTGTGGCCTACGGCTGGAACGTGCTGGGCCCGATCGACGGCCATGACGCCGCCGTGGTGTCCCAAGCCATTGCCGATGCCAAGAAGTCGGCCGACAAGCCCACGCTGATCATCTGCAAGACGCATATCGGCAAGGGCAGCCCGAACCGCGCCAACACCTCCAAGGCACACGGCGAACCCCTGGGCGCCGAAGAAATCAAGCTGACCCGCGAAGCCCTGAACTGGCCCTACGCCCCGTTCACCATCCCCAAGGACATCGCTGCCGCCTGGGACGCCAAGAACGCCGGCGCTGCCCGCGAAGCCGCCTGGAACACCCAGTTCGCCGCGTACAAGGCTGCCTTCCCCGCTGAAGCCAAGGAACTGCTGCGCCGCATGAAGGGCGAGCTGCCGAAGAACTTTGCCCAGACCGCTGTGGACACCGTGATTGCGGCCCACACCAAGGGCGAAACGGTGGCATCGCGCAAAGCCTCGCAGCTGGCGTTGGAAGCCTTCACCGCCGCCCTGCCTGAAATGCTGGGTGGCTCTGCCGACCTGACCGGCTCCAACCTGACCAACACCAAGTCCACCCCCAATCTGCGCTTCGATGCGCTGACCGGCGCGGGCAATGGTGGCCGCCACATCAACTACGGCGTGCGTGAATTCGGCATGGCCGCCATCATGAACGGCGTGGCGCTGCACGGTGGTTTCATCCCCTACGGCGGCACCTTCCTGACCTTCAGCGACTACAGCCGCAACGCCATCCGTATGGCCGCGCTGATGAAGCTGCGCGTGGTGCACGTGTTCACCCACGACTCCATCGGTCTGGGCGAAGACGGCCCGACCCACCAGTCGGTGGAACACGCAGCCAGCCTGCGTTTGATCCCCAACCTGGACGTCTGGCGTCCGGGCGACACGGCTGAAACCGCCGTGGCCTGGGCTGTGGCACTGGAAAACAAGAGCCGTCCTTCGGCCCTGTTGCTGAGCCGCCAGAACATTGCCTACGCCGCCAAGGCCGACCTGGGCGACATCAGCCGCGGTGCCTATGTGCTGTCCGAACCTACCGCCGTCGGCATCAAGAAGAAGGCCCAGGCCGTCATAATCGCCACCGGCTCCGAAGTGCAATTGGCAATCGCAGCCCAAGCCCTGCTTGCTACCAAAGGCATAGCTGTCCGCGTAGTCTCTATGCCCAGCAACAGCGTTTTTGATCGCCAAACCGAAGCCTACAAAACCGAAGTGCTGCCGGCCAATCTGCCGCGCATCGCGGTCGAAATGGGCGTTACCGACGGCTGGTGGAAATACGGCTGCGCGGCCGTCGTCGGCATCGACACCTATGGCGAATCGGCCCCCGCACCGGTGCTGTTCAAGCACTTCGGCTTCACCGCTGAAAACGTGGCGATGACGGTCGAGAAGGTCCTGCGTAAGAAGAAGTAAACGGCGTAGGCCCGGCATCCATCGGGCCTACCATCGCTGGGTTTAGGTTTAACTACTGGAGATAAGACAATGGCAATCAAGATCGGTATCAACGGTTTCGGCCGTATCGGGCGCATGGTGTTCCGTGCCGCCATCCAAAACTTCCAAGACGTCGAAATCGTTGGCATCAACGACCTGCTGGAGCCCGACTACCTGGCTTACATGCTGCAGTACGACAGCGTGCACGGCCGCTTCAAGGGTGAAGTCTCGGTGGACAACGGCGTGTTGGTCGTCAACGGCAAGAAGATCCGCCTGACGCAAGAGCGCGACCCTGCGAACCTGAAGTGGGCCGAAGTCGGCGCCGACATCGTGGTCGAATCCACCGGCCTGTTCCTGACCAAGGAAACCGCACAAAAGCACATCGACGCTGGCGCCAAGAAGGTCATCCTGTCGGCACCGTCCAAGGACGACACCCCCATGTTCGTGTATGGCGTGAACGACAAGAGCTACGCTGGCCAGGCCATCATCTCCAACGCTTCGTGCACCACCAACTGCCTGGCCCCGCTGGCCAAGGTGATCAATGACAAGTTCGGCATCAAGCGCGGCCTGATGACCACCGTGCACGCTGCCACCGCCACGCAAAAGACCGTGGACGGACCCAGCAACAAAGACTGGCGCGGCGGCCGCGGCATTCTGGAAAACATCATTCCATCGAGCACTGGCGCAGCCAAGGCCGTGGGCGTGGTGATTCCTGAGCTGAACAAGAAGCTGACCGGCATGGCCTTCCGCGTGCCGACCAGCGATGTGTCGGTGGTGGACTTGACAGTCGAGCTGAACACCTCGGCCACCCTGGCCGAGATCAACGCCGAGCTGAAGGCCCAATCCGAAGGCGCCCTGAAGGGCATCTTGGGTTACACCGAAGACAAGGTCGTCGCGACCGACTTCCGTGGTGACAGCCGCACCTCCATCTACGACGCAGAAGCCTCCATCGCCCTGGACGGCACCTTCGTCAAGCTGGTGAGCTGGTACGACAACGAATGGGGTTACTCCAACAAGGTGTTGGAAATGGCCCGCGTCGTCGCTAAATAAGACACACCCCCAGGCTACACACTGCGTGTTTTCGCCAACCCCCTTGCAGGGGGCGAACCCAGTGGCCCGGCATAGCCGGTTCCACGGGTTCCTTGGGCTAAGACAGTGGTGCTTGTTGTTATTGGGGACGTCCTTTGGACCAATAAAAACGCGCCTTAGGGCGCGTTTTTTATGTGCATCATTTAGGCTGCTAGCGCAGGTAATACTAATATAGCAACACAGTCTCAACCCTTCTGCGGCGCAAACTCGGCTTCGATCTCGCCCATGTGGGACTGGCGCTCGGCAATGCGTTTGCCGATGGGAGGGCCGGCGAAGTGCTTGCGCACGCCGAAGACGAACCAGATCACCAGCAGCGCGACCAACAATGCTACGGTCACATACGCCACCTTTTCGTTCGGCGGCTGCATGCCCACATAGGCTAGCACCAGCGCACCCACGGTGCCCAACAAAGCAAAAGGTTTGGACCAGGCGCCGAGGTTGAACGGGCCTTTCTTGGTCCAGGTCTTACCCTCGGCGAACACGCCGGCGGCGATGGGCATGGCGTAGGAGATAAACAGGAACACGGCACTGCCAGCGCTCAGTACAGTGAAGGCGTCGCCATACAGCGTGATCGAAATCGCCAGCACGGCGGTAACCCAGATGGCAGTGCCGGGCGTGCGCTGCACATGGTGCACCTGCTTGAGCCAGCGGGAGCCGGGCAGGCCACCGTCGCGGGCGAAGGCATACATCATGCGCGAGCAGGAGGTGACTGCCGCCAGGCCGCAGACGAAGTTGATGAAGAACATCAGCACCTCGATGGTGACGCGCAGCGCGGTGGGAATAGGCGCCAGAATGGCTTCGAAGAAGCCGGTGCCCATCTTCATACCAGCGGTCAGATCAGGCATGACCAGCACGAAGCTGCACACCATCACATAGCCAAACAGCACCGACCACAGCACCGAGCTGATGATGCCCTTGGGCACGTTTTTGGCGGCGTCGCGGGTCTCTTCAGCGGTATGGGCCGAGGCATCAAAACCGGTGATGGTGTAGGCCGTCAGCAGCAGGCCGGACAAGAAGGCCATCACCAGCGTTTGCTGTGGCCAGGCGCTGCCATCGGTACCGGTGAGGTTGGTGAAGGTGTACAGGCGGCTGAAGTCCAGCTTGCCGGGCGCATAGGCGATCAGCGACACCACCAACACCACCGTGACCACGAAGATCAGGTAGCCCGACAGGTCGGTGATGCGGCTGGCCAGCTTGATAAAGCGGTGGTTCAGCAGCGCCTGCAAGCCGGTGATGACGCTCAGGAAAATCGTCTGGTGCACCCAGCCCAGCGACTCGGGCGCGACGCCGAACATGGGCGCAATCAAGGTCTTGAAGAACGGGTCGTAGGTGCCGAAGTTGATGGCTGCGACCACGAACACCAGGCCCAGCAAATTGAACCACGCGGTGATCCAGCCCCAGGCCTTGCCGCCCAGGATGGAGCCCCAGTGGTAGAGGCCGCCAGCGGTCGGGTAGGCGGAAGCGATCTGCGCCATGGACGCGGCCACGATCATGGCGAACAGGCCGCCCAGCGGCCAACCCAGGCCGATGGATGCGCCACCGGCGGCCGACAAGCCCATCTGGAAGGACGTGATGCCGCCCGACAAGATGCAGATCAAAGAGAACGACACAGCGAAGTTGGAGAAGCGCCCCATGCGGCGCGACAGCTCTTGGGCATAGCCCATTTCATGCAGGAGCTTGACGTCCGCGTCCATAGCGGGAGGAGAGATGGCACTCATAAACAGACCTTTCGGTGAGGGTGTGGAAGTTCAAACAAACATCAAGCTGCGGTGAAGCAGTTATCGACGAACAGGTGCGCGCCGTTGACGAAGCTCGCGTCGTCGCTGGCCAGGAACAGCGCGGCCTTGGCCACTTCTTCGGGCTGGCACAGCCGGCCCTGCTGGACCGATAGCGCTTCGACCGTGGCGTCGAAGCCGTGCTCAGCCAGGGCCTTGATCTCGCGCTGGCCGTGCGGGGTGTCGATGAAGCCGGGGCAGACCGCGTTGCAGCGTATGCCGCGGTCGCGGTACTCCACCGCCACAGCGCGCGCCAGCATGGCGCAGGCGCCCTTGGTCATGCAGTACAGCACCTCCAGCGGCGTGGCGGCTACGGATGAGATGGACGCGGTGCAGACGATGCTGCCCTTGCCGGCGGCCAGCATCTGCGGCAGCACGGCGCGGGTCACCATGAACATGCTCTTGACGTTGATGTCCATCAGCCGGTCGTAGTCTTCGTCCGTGGTGTCCAGAAACGGCTTCACGGTGATGGTGCCGGCGTGGTTGAACAGCACGGAGATAGTGCCGAAGCGGGCACTGGCTGCCGCCACGGCGCTGTCCACCTGGTCGCGGAGCGACACGTCGGCGGCAAAGAATGCGGCGTCGCCGCCCGCAGCGATGATCTCGGCCACCACCGCTTCGCCGGCGGCTACGTTGATGTCGACCACCGCCACGCGCGCGCCTTCTGCTGCAAACAACTTGGATGCCGCACCGCCTGCGCCGGTAGCGCCGCCGGAAATAAGGGCCGTCTTGCCCGCCAATCTGCCTGCCATGGAATGTGTCCTTTTAGAAATGGGTTGTGCTGGTTCGCCCCAGTCTAAAAATTCCCTGGCGATGGCACTATCCCGAATTGGCAAAAGACTTGCTTAATGTTTTTCATGTCCATCGCCGTCGCTATTACCGCTCCGCACTTTCAGGTTTTCCGCTGCCGCGACACGGACGAGCAGGCGGCGGTGCTGCACGGCTGGAACCAGTCCTACTGCCAACTGTCGCCCGGCGCCTTCGACGGCAGCGTGACCGCCATCGACACCGGTGCGGTGCACATCGTGGTCGAGCACCTGAACCGTGCGGTGCTGCAACGCGGTGCCTTGTCACCCGGCTGCGTGGCCATCGGCGTGCCCTTGCAACTGGAAGGCCATTCGCTGCTGTGCGGCCAGCGCAGCCACATCAACGGCCTGCATGTGTTTTCGGGTGCCGACGGCTTCGAGTTCCGCTCGCCCGAAAAGCATGTGGTGGTGGATATCGAGTTCTATCCGCAGCGTTTTGCCAACCCGGCGCTGCGCGAAGCCCTGGCCCGCATCGCCTGCAAGCTGGGTGCGCGGGCCACTGTGCTGGACATGCCCGGCGAGCGCATGGACACGCTGCGCCAGTTGCTGCGCGCCATGCTGGACGCGGTGGGCAACGCCCCCGATTTGCTGGACAACCCCCAGGTCTGCGAAGCCTTCGAGAAATCCCTGGTCTACGGCCTGCTGGACCTGCTGGAGGCCGATCCGCTGCGGGAGTCGGCCACGCTGCCCAGTGCCAACCGCAGCTGGCGCCTGGCCCAGGCGGCGCGCTCACACATAGAACAATCGGCCCGCGACTGCCCGCTGTCGGTAGCCGAGCTGGTGGCCCTGCTGGGCGTGAGCCGGCGCTGCCTGCAGTACGCCTTCCAGGATGCGCTGGGCCTGAACCCCGCGTCCTACCTGCGTGCCGAGCGGCTGAACCGCGTGCGCCAGACCATGGGCGAGGCCGATTCGGTGACCGAGGCCGCCACGCGCTTCGGCTTCTGGCACTTCGGCCATTTCGCCACCGACTACCGCGCACTGTTTGGCGAGCGGCCATCGGACACCTTCCGGCGCCGGCACGGGCAGGCGGTGCCAAGCCGGTTCAACTAAACGACAGGCGTTGCCAGAAACACCGGCAGCTGTTCGGCCTGAGCCGCGAAGCCTGCCAGTGCGGGATGCACTGGCGGTGCACGGCGCGGTGACCACCTCGCTGGTGCTGTCCCGCCCGGTGCGCAAGTTCGCCACCATCCAATCTGTGTAAGGAATAAGCCCCCAGCGCAGATAGATTCTGCGCAGATAGCTACAATTTATGTAGTGCCCGTGGGCCTGCCATTTTCGGTAGCCGCGCTGCACGATCTCTTTACCCCCCCTTCGCCATGCATCCCGGAATCCTTTACGCCACCCTGGCCTACGCAGCCTGGGGCCTGTTCCCGCTGTACTTCCACCACCTGAACCAGGTGCCGGCGCTGGAGATGGTGCTGCACCGCACGCTGTGGTCGCTGGTGTTTGTGTTGCTGCTGCTGGGCGTGCTCAAGCGCTGGTCCTGGATGCGCGCGCTGCGCGGCCAGCCCAAGGTGCTGGGGGCATTTGCGCTGTCGGCGCTGCTGCTGTCAGGCAACTGGCTGGTCTATGTCTGGGCGGTACAACACCAGCACATCGTGGACGCCAGCCACGGCCCCGGCCCGGCCAGTGGCTGGCGGTGGCGGTGGCTAGCGGCGGTGTCGTGTGGCTGACGGTGCAGACCGGACACCTGCCCTGGATCTCGCTGGTGCTGGCGCTGACCTTTGGCTTCTACGGCCTGCTGCGCAAGGTAGCCCACCTGGGCGCACTGGAAGGCCTGGCGCTGGAGACCATGCTGCTGGCGCCTATCGCCGCCATCATGCTGGGCTGGACAACCTGGCAGGGCCAGGGCGTGCTGGCGCAGGGCGACAGCGCCACCATCGCCCTGCTGGTATTTGCCGGGCCCATGACGGCCGTGCCGCTGCTGCTGTTTGCCGCAGGGGCGCGCCTGATCCCCATGTCCACCATGGGCATCCTGCAGTACATCTCGCCCAGCCTGCAGTTCGCCACCGGCGTGTGGCTGTTCCACGAGCCCTTCCAGTTGTCGCGCCTGGCGGGCTTTGCAATGATCTGGGCGGCGCTGATGGTGTACAGCCTGGAAGGCTGGTGGAGCAGCAGCCGACGTGTCGCCAGGGCGTGACAGTGCTCTGGCATTGAATCCGTGATACTTCGTAAATAACGAAGTATCCGTATGCATTAAGCATGTTTTTTAAGAAGAAATGGGTTTTTAGAATTGGGACTGTTCGCCGGCCTGTCATGGCCTCGCGACACATTCCTGGTCTGACGGACCCGTTTTTTTACTTAAACAAGGAGCCATCATGCACATCATTGTCGAAACCCAAGGCGCTGACGCTAAAGACCTGGGCGAGGCCAGCGAACAGCGGCTGCGCTTTGCCCTTCGCCGCTTAGCCTGGCTGGTAGATACGGTGCGCGTCAGCTACCGCGACGCCAACGGGCCGCGCGGCGGCGTGGACAAGCAATGCCAGGTACAACTGCACCTGCGCAGCCGTGGCAACATCGTCGTCAAAACCACTGCGGACGACTGGTATGCCGCGCTGCACGCCGCCATTCGGCGTGCCGTCAGCCGTGTAGTCAAACACCTGCAGCAGTCCCGCCCGCTCCACGCCCGGCCACTGAAGCGCCTGGAACTGGCCACGGTGAACGTGGGCACTTCTTCTTAAACACTTTTGCGCCAGCGCAGCGGAGAGCCTGAATGGAAACAATCGGAACCTGGTGGATGTGGGTCGGCTTTGCCGTCTTCGTGGTGGTGGCCATAGCCATAGACCTGTGGGTGATGGAGCGCCAGGGCGCGCACCAGGTCACCATGAAAGAGGCAGCAGGCTGGAGCGTGCTGTGGTTCTCGCTGGCCTTTGTTTTCGTGGGTCTATTGTGGACCTACCTGGACTACAGCCAGAGCCGCACGGTGGCCAATACCGTGTCCATGCAATTCATCACCGGCTACCTGGTGGAGAAGAGCCTGTCGATAGACAACATCTTTGTGTTCCTGATGATCTTCAGCTACTTCGGCGTGCCACCGCAGTACCAAAAGCGCGCGCTGATCACCGGCATCATCGGCGCCATCGTGCTGCGCGCCATCCTGATTTTGGCCGGTGCCTGGCTACTGGCCACCTTCCACTGGCTGCTGTACGTGTTCGGCGCCTTCCTTGTGTTCACCGGCGCCAAGATGTGGCTGGCCGCTGGCAAGGAGCCGGACATTGCACAAAACCCGGTGCTGCGCTTTTTGCGCGGCCGCATGAAGATCAGCGACGCGTTTGACGGCGAAAAGCTGTCCACCCAGATCGATGGCGTCAAGTACTACACGCCGCTGTTCGTGGTGCTGGTGCTGATCGGCACCACCGACGTGATTTTTGCGGTAGACAGCATCCCCGCCATCTTCGCCATCACCAGCGACCCGTTCATCGTGTTGACGGCCAATATCTTCGCCATCCTGGGCCTGCGCGCGCTGTACTTTCTGCTGGCCGACCTGGCGGACCGCTTCCACCTGCTGGCCTATGGCCTGGCCCTGGTGCTGGTCTTCATCGGCGGCAAGATGCTGTTGATCGACGTGGTGAAGATCCCGATTGGCTACGCCCTGCTGGTGACGGCGGCGCTGATTGCCGCGTCCATCGTGGCCTCGCTCGTCACCTCGCGCAAACCCGGCCCGCCGGCGCACTGATGGCCAGTTACGCACACACATTGCGCCATTGGCTGCGCGGCCTGGAGCCCCGGGTACTGGCCCATCTGCACGGGCCGCTGCTGCAGCGCATGCGGCCCTGGCTGGACCGGCGCGAGGTGTTCAACTTCAACCGCCGCCCGCTGGCCCTGGGCGTGGCCATAGGCATGTTCTGCGGGCTGATACCCGGCCCGCTGCAGGTGCCCGCCACCTTTGCTGCCTGCGCCTGGCTGCGCGGCAATGCCATCGCCGGTGCGCTGGCCACCTGCTACACCAACCCGCTGACCATCGTGCCGCTGTACCTGCTGGCCTTCCAGATCGGCCAGTGGGTGCTACCCGGCACGCAAACCCTGCCGCCGCTGCCCAGCATGGGCGATGGCGCTGCCGACTGGATGCAGGGCCTGCTGGTGTGGGTACAGGCCATGGGCTGGCCGCTGCTGGTGGGTCTGCCGATGCTGGGCGCCGCCTTGGCGCTTACCGCCTACGCAGCCATGCAGGCACTGTGGCTGAGCCCGGCCATCAAGCGTGCATGGCAGCAGGCCCGACGCAGGCACAAAGCGTCTCACGCGAAAATGACTTAAATGCCTAACAGGGCTCTGGTGCATATAGAACCTGCGCTAGCAGCTACAAATTTAGGAGCTAAGCAGTCCTTGCGCCGCCTCGCTCCCCCGCAGAAAATGCCCGCTTTAGCCCTGGGAACTTGCGGGTCTTTACATTAATTTACCTGTCATACACCGTCGCTACGCTTTGGCTTTTCAACACCAAAGCCACCATGAACCACGGTACCGCCCCTGACAGCTTCATCGACCCCGACGACTTCGACAACAACCCCAGCCACAACCGCCACCTCAGCGATGTGATGGCCACGCAGGTGCAGCGCCGCAGCGTGCTGCGCTCCGGCGTGGGTGCGCTGGCGGGTGCCGCGCTGGGCGGTGTGGGCCTCAGCGCCTGCGGCGGTGGCAGCGAAGGTGGCCCCTTCGTCACCGTGCCACCACCGGTACTGGGCTTTACCGCTGTAGCCAAAGACCTGGTGGACCGCGTGACGGTGCCCGCCGGCTACACCGCCACCGTGATCTACGCCACCGGCGACTCGATCGACCCCGCCGTGACCGACTACCAGAACAACGGCAGTGACAGCAACTTTGCCCGCCGCAGCGGCGAGCACCATGACGGCATGCACTACTTCGGCCTGGGCAGCGACGGCAAGCCCTCGCTGAGCAGCAACACCCGCGCGCTGATGGCCATCAACCACGAGGCCATCAACGGCACGGTGCAGTTCATGCACCCCAATGGCCAGACCAATATCAGCTCCAGCGCCGGCCCGCGCCCCGAAGCAGAAGCACTGAAAGAAGTCGAAGCCCATGGCGCCTCGGTGATCGAGATCGCCAAGACCAGCGGCAGCTTTGGCCTGGTGAAATCGTCCAGCTTCAACCGCCGCATCACGCCGCGCACACCCATGGCCTTTGGTGGCCCGGCCAAGGGCTCGGCCCTGCTGGTTACCAAGTACTCGACCGACGGCACGCTGACGCGCGGCATGATCGGCAACTGCGCCAGCGGCTACACGCCCTGGGGCACCTACCTGACCTGCGAAGAAAACTTTGCCGGCTTCTTCCGCCGTGGCAGTGCCGACGACGCGCAGCGCAGCGCCAAGGAGCGCACCGCCTTCAAACGCATCGGCCTGGCGCAAGGTGCGGCGGGCGGCCAACGCTGGGCCACCGTGGTGCCCGCCGACAGCAACAACACCGAATACGCCCGCTGGGACGCAAGCAAGCTGGGCACGTCCACCGACGGTAGCGACGACTTCCGCAACAGCCACAACACCTTTGGCTGGGTGGTCGAGATCGACCCCTACAGCCCTAGCTCCACCCCGGTTAAGCGCACCGCCCTGGGCCGCTTCGCCCATGAAGGCGCCTGGCCCAGCAACCCCGTCGTCGGCAAGCCGCTGGCCTGGTACATGGGCGACGACTCGCGCAGCGAATACGTCTACAAATACGTCTCCAACGCAGTCTGGTCAGAGGCCGATGCCAGCCCCGCAGACCGTCTGGCCACCGGCGCCAAATACCTGGACAACGGCACGCTGTATGCCGCCAAGTTCAACGCCGACGGCACCGGCACCTGGCTCAAGCTGGACCTGACGAACACCGCCATCAGCGGCAACAGCGCCTATGCCTTTGCCGACCTGGCCGACGTGCTGGTGAATGCCCGCCTGGCCGCCGACGCCGCTGGCGCCACCAAGTGCGACCGCCCCGAATGGACCGCCGTGAACCCGCGCAATGGCGAGATCTACATCACCATGACCGAGAACCCGGACCGTGGCAACGTGGGCAGCACCAGCAGCAACAACGTGCCCAACCCCGATGTGGACCCGGCCTTCCCGCGCTACTGGCTGGACAACAAAGGCGTATCCACCCAGAACGCCACCGCCACCACGCTCAAGGGCAACGTCAACGGCCAGGTGATGCGCATCCGCGAAACCGGTAACGACCCGTCTGCCGCCACCTTCAACTGGGACATCTACCTGTTCGCCAGCCAGGCCGCCGCAGACATCGGCCTGGACAACGTGAACTACCAGGCCAATGTGAATCTGTCTGGCCTGACTGCGGTGAACGACCTGTCCAAGCCGGATGGCTGCTGGTTCTCCAAGGCCAGCGGCATTCTGTGGATCGAGACCGACGACAACGCCTACACCGACGTGACCAACTGCATGCTGCTGGCCGCCGTACCCGGCAGCTACGGCGACGGCGGCCCCGTCACGGTGACCAACCAGGCGAATGGCAAGCCCGGCACCGCCGGCACCGGCCCGGTCACGGTCAACACCTTTGCCGGCAAGAAGATGAACGAGACCATCTTCAAGCGTTTCCTGACCGCGCCGCTGGGCTCCGAGGTCACCGGTCTGGCCGAGTCGCCCGATGGCAAGGCCTTGTTCATCAACATCCAGCACCCGGGTGAGAACACCGCCACCGCCAACATCGGCGACCCCAGCAAGTACGAAAGCCACTGGCCCGGCAACGGTGCCGGCGTAGCCGCCTACGGCCCCGGCGGCAGCACCGCACGCCCGCGCTCGGCCACAGTGATGATCACCAAGAACGATGGCGGCGTGATCGGCCTGTAAAGGCGGCTCTGTTGCGCGGCTTCTCCATTCGCCTGCTCACCAGTTGGGGGGGGGCGAATGGGCACCGCACCACGGCAATCATCCCCGCTTTAGCGGAGCTTGCTGAGCGACTGCTGCACGCGAATGATGTTCACCAGCTTGCGCAGCGCCGGGTGGTTGTGCCGGCGGCCGCTGTAGTACATGTGAAACGGTTCCGCCTTGAACGCGTGGTCGGCCAACACCAGCTGCAAGCTGCCTTCGTCCAGCTCGGCAGCAATGCGTTGCTCCAGAAAATAGGCCAGGCCCATGCCTGATTTGGCAGCCGCAATGGAGGTGGCGGTGTCATTGATCGTGATAGCACCGGGTACGCGTATCTGCCGTTTCGCACGCCCCCGGCCTAGCTCCCATTTGTAACTGGAGTTGTCACCCAGCAGCAGCTGGATACATGTATGGTGGGCCAGGTCATCCGGTTGCAAGGGCGCACCGAACTTTGCCAGGTAAGCCGGCGCTGCCGCCACCACCCACCGCTGGGCGCCACTCAAGGGCACGGCGACCATGTCCTCGGGCACGTGGTGGCCATACCGGATTCCGGCGTCATAGCCTTCGGCCACGATGTCGATAGGCCGGTCCTCCACCACGACAGTCAACCGCACCTCCGGGCACAGCCTGGCAAATTCGGGAATGGCCGGCGCAATCAGCAGGTGCGCCGCGTCGGCAAACACGTTGATGCGCAGCTCGCCATACCGGCCAGCGCCGGGCGCGTCCAGCTCCGCCAGTGCGAGGCCGATCTTGTCGAAACCATCTTCCAGACGCAGCGCCAGATCGCGACCCACATCGGTGGTGGTCACCGCCCGGCTGGAGCGGTTGAACAACTTGGTTGCCAACCGCGCTTCCAGGCGCCGCATCGCATGGCTAACCGCCGAAGGTGTCACCCCCAGCTGGATCGCCGCCGCCTTGAAACTGCGCGTGCGCACAATCGTTACAAAGACCCGCAGGTCTGCCAGTTCGACACTGTCAAAGAGCGACACAGATGAATTTCCTTCACTAACGCAGTGATTTTGGATCACCCTTCATCTTAGCCCTGCGCGAGACATCGGGGCTATAAATAAGACTGCACAACAAGGCATGCGGCGGTCGCATGAGGGCGACGCTGAATAAGTCCCCGCAAGGCTGCGCGCCCTGGATCGGGATGGGATGCAAGGCGCAGACCGCGAGGGACTTGCTCAGCGTTGCCTTAGGGTTCGCGGCCCAAAGCGCCACCATTCCGATGGCCCGGGCGGGACGGCCGGATGAGTGCGTGGGCACCTTTCTTTTCCTCGCATCAGAGGCGTTGTCTGGCTACATCACCGGCCAGACCATCGAAATCAACGGTGGACAGCTAATGCCCTAACAGGCAAGACTTGATATGCAACAAAGACCATTTGGAAACACCGGCAAAACCGTATCGGAAATTGGCTTCGGCGCCTGGGCGATTGGCGGCGCCTGGGGCGACGTCAGCAAACACGATGCGAAGTCGGCCTTGCACGCGGCGCTGGACCAGGGCACAAACTTTCTTGACACTGCCGACGTCTATGGCGACGGCCGCTCAGAACAGTTCATCGCCGAAGTTCTGAAAGAGCGTGGCGGCACACCACCGCTGGTTGCCACCAAGATCGGCAGACGGCTTTCGCCGCATGTGGCGGATGGCTATACCAAAGAGAACCTGACGGGCTTCGTCGAACGTTCGTTGCGCAATCTGGACACCGATTGCCTCGACCTGGTGCAACTGCACTGCCCGCCGCCTGCGGTCTATTACCAACCCGAAGTCTTTGGCTACATGGACGAACTGGTTGCCGCCGGAAAGATCCGTCACTACGGGGTGTCGGTTGAAAAGGTCGAAGAAGGCCTGAAAGCCATCGCTTACCCGAACGTCGCCTCGGTGCAGATCATTTTCAACATCTTCAGGCAACGGCCAGCATCGCTGTTTTTTGCCGAGGCCCAGAAACAGGGCGTTGCCGTGATCGCGCGGGTGCCGCTGGCATCGGGCCTGCTGACCGGAAAGATGAACGCAAACACCGCCTTCGCAGCCGATGACCACCGCGCCTTCAACCGCAATGGCGAAGCGTTCGACGTGGGCGAAACCTTTGCGGGCGTGCCCTACGAAGTCGCACTGTCGGTGGTGGAAGACATCCGGCGCCTGGTGCCCGAAGGTATCTCGATGGCGCAGTTCGCGCTGCGCTGGATACTGATGGAAGCGGCAGTCAGCACCGTGATACCCGGTGCCAAAAATGCCGTCCAGGCCCAGAGCAATGGCGCAGCCAGCGGTCTGCCACCCCTCTCGGAACCCAGCATGGCTGCATTGCGCGCGCTGTACGTGGACCGCATAGCACCGCACGTGCACCAACGCTGGTGATCACGAGCTGGGTGCACAGCGCAGCCTGATTTATTTAAGAAATACTCTGTTTTTGATAGCAGCCAGCGCAGATTAAATCTGCGCTGGAGTGCATTCAGCCTTATGGTTTTTACTGCCAAAACCATAGCACCCAACCAGCTCGCGCCCTGGGTGCGATGCGGTGCCAGGTACCGCTGGGGCCAGACCATCTACCAGGGCACGTCCCGACGCCAGCGGGCGCTTTACATTCGGTTTACCCCCACCATGCAACGCGGGTACCAGCGCCTTGTAAAGTGCGTCCACCTTCTACTGTCGCCTTACATGCCCAAAAACAAAATCCTCCGCTATTCGCTGCTGGCCCTGCTGGTTCTGGGCCTGGCCATCGGGGTCAAGCTGGTGTTTTTCCCGGCCGCCAAAAAGCCCGACTACGTGACCGCCACCGCCGGCCTGGCCGACATCGAGCAGGCGGTGCTAGCCTCGGGCACGCTGCAGGCCTTCAAGCAGGTCAGCGTGGGCGCGCAGGCCTCGGGCCAGATCAAGTCGCTGAAAGTAGCCCTGGGCGACGTTGTCAAAAAAGGCCAGCTGGTGGCCGAGATCGACTCGCTGACCCAGCAAAACAGCCTGCGCAACGCCCAGGCTGCGCTGGCCAATGTGCAGGCCCAGCTGCTCTTCAAGCAAGCCACGCAGAAGCAGGCCGAGCTGGCCTTCCAGCGCGCCCAAACCCTGCTGGCGGCCGACGCCGGCTCGCGCGCCGACTTTGAGGCCGCCGACGCCGCGCTGCACACCGCCCGCGCCGACGTGAGCGCGCTGCAAGCGCAAATCACCCAGGCCCAGATCGCCGTCAACACCGCCCAGCTGAACCTGGGCTACACCCAGATCCTGGCGCCCATGGACGGCGTGGTGGTGGCCCTGGTGGCACTGGAAGGGCAGACCGTCAACGCCAACCAAAGCACGCCCACCATCATCAAGCTGGCGCGGCTGGACACCATCACCGTGAAGGCCCAAATCTCCGAGGCCGACGTGGTGCGCGTGAAGCCCGGGCAGAAAGTCTACTTCACCATCCTCGGCGCACCCGAGAAGCGCTACACCACCACCCTGCGCACCGTGGAGCCCGCGCCCGACTCCATCCTGACCGACACCACCACCAGCAGCAGCACATCCACCACCACCAGCGCCACCGCCATTTACTACAACGGCCTGCTGGACGTGCCCAACCCCGACGGCCAGCTGCGCATCTCCATGACGGCCCAGGTCAACATCCTGCTGGACGAGGCCAAGCAGGTGCTAGCCATCCCCTCGGCCGCACTGGGTGAGCGCGACAAGCAGGGCCGCACCATGGTGCGCGTGCTGGGCCCGGACGGCCTGGCCACACCGCGCGCTGTGAAGGTCGGATTGAACAACAACATCCACGCACAGATTCTGGAAGGCCTGAAGGCCGGTGACCAGGTGGTGGTCAGCGAAGCCGCTGCGGGCGACAGCAGCACCCGCATGCGCCGACCTCCCATGGGCATGTAGGCATGGACCAGCGTACATCTGGCCCGCTGCTGGAACTCACCGCCTTGCGGCGCGAATTCCCGGCAGGCGAAGACACCATCACCGTCCTGAAGGATCTGAACCTGCAGATCCACGCGGGCGAAATGATCGCCATCGTGGGCGCGTCCGGCTCGGGCAAGTCCACCTTGATGAACATCCTGGGCTGCCTGGACCGGCCCACCACCGGCTCCTACCGCGTGGCCGGGCGCGAAACCGGCCAGCTGGACCCCGATGCCCTGGCCGAGCTGCGGCGCGAACACGTTGGCTTCATCTTCCAGCGCTACCACCTGCTGGGCGACCTGAGTGCGCTGGGCAATGTGGAAGTGCCCGCCGTCTACGCCGGCAAAGACAAGGCCGCGCGCCTGGAGCGCGCCGCCGCGCTGCTGAAGCGCCTGGGCATGGCCGACCGCATGCGCCACAAGCCCGGCCAGCTGTCCGGCGGGCAGCAGCAGCGCGTCAGTATTGCGCGTGCGCTGATGAACGGCGGCAGCGTGATCCTGGCCGACGAGCCCACCGGCGCGCTGGACAAGAACAGCGGCGCCGAGGTGATGAAGATCCTGCAGGAGCTGCACGCCGAGGGCCACACCATCATCCTGGTGACGCACGATATGCAGGTGGCTGAACACGCCCAGCGCATCATCGAAATCAGCGACGGCGAGATCATTGCCGACCGCCAGGTGCGGCCCGCCACGGTGGCGCCCGCGCTGGCCGCACCTCCTGCGGGCAGCGCAGGCTGGGGTGCCGTGTGGGACCGCTTCACCGAGGCCTTCCGCATGGCCGTGCTGGCGCTGCGCTCGCACCCGCTGCGCAGCTTTCTGACCATGCTGGGCATCATCATCGGCATCGCCTCGGTGGTGTCGGTGGTGGCGCTGGGCGAGGGCTCGCGCCAGCAGGTGCTGAAGAACATCAGCTCCATTGGCACCAACACGATCGAGATCTTTTCCGGCGCCGGCTTTGGCGACCAGCGCGCGGCGCGCGTGCGCACCCTGGTGCCGGCCGACGCCGACGCGTTGGCGCAGCAGGTCTACGCCGACAGCGTGACGCCCACCGCCTCCAGCTCGGCCACGCTGCGCTTTGGCAACGTGGCCGTGACCGGCAACATCAACGGCGTGGGTGAGCAGTACTTCCGCGTCAAAGGCGTGCAGCTGGCGCAGGGCCGCTTCTTCAACCCCGCCAGCATCACCAACCTGGCGCAAGAGGTGGTGATCGACGACAACACCCGCAAACAGCTGTTCCCCACCGACCCCAACCCCGTGGGCCAGGTAATCCTGCTGGGCAGCGTGCCCTTCCAGGTAGTCGGCGTGGCAAAAAAGGCCGAGTCCGGCTTTGGCAATGCCGAGGCGCTGAACGTCT
>JAPLPK010000244.1 GCA_026400275.1 Burkholderiales bacterium | reverse complement strand
GATTGGGGCTTTGCCAAGGACTATGTTGAGGGTATGTGGCGCATGCTGCAGGTGGATGAGCCAGACACATTCGTGTTGGCAACCAACCGTACCGAGACCGTTCGCAACTTTGTTGAAATGGCCTTTAAGGGCGTAGGTATCACCGTGGAGTTCCGAGGTTCAGCAGAGTCCGAAGTTGCAGTAGACACTGCGACGGGCAAAACGGTAATGCGCGTTAACCCAAAATACTACCGCCCGGCGGAAGTAGAGTTGTTGATTGGTAATCCTGCCAAGGCTAAGGCCAAGCTCGGCTGGGAGCCCAAAACAACGTTGGAGCAGTTGTGCCAGATGATGGTTGCTGCTGACTTGCGCCGTAATGAGCAAGGGTTTTCGTTTTGAAAATTCTGTTGACAGGAGCCAGTGGTTTCACGGGTCTGCACTTTGCCAAACTTGCGCAAGGTGCGGGGCATGAGATCGTGGCGTGTAGGGTCGATTTAACAGATCTGTCGGCCGTACAAAATGCTGTTATGGATGCACAGCCCGATGCCGTTGTGCATTTGGCGGGTATAAGTTTCGTAGGGCATGCGGACGACACGGCGTTTTATGCCGTTAATGTGGTGGGCACTACCAATTTGCTCAATGCCTTGGTCAAACTCACACACAAGCCGCGCTGTGTGTTGTTGGCGAGCAGTGCCAATGTGTATGGCAATTGCATCAACTCTCCTATTGTTGAAAGCCAATTACCCTCTCCGTTGAACCACTACGCGAGCAGCAAGCTAGCCATGGAACACATGGCGCTCACCTTCCAGGACCGGCTCCCCATTGTCATCACCAGGCCGTTCAACTACACAGGGGCTGGGCAGCACATTAACTTTGTTATTCCCAAGCTGGTGGAACACTTTGCACGGCGGGCGGACAGTGTGAGTCTAGGTAATTTGCAGATAGAGCGTGAGTTCAATGATGTCCAAATGGTCTGCAATGCTTACCTGGCGCTGCTTCAATACGGGCAGCCGGGAGAGATTTACAACGTGTGCTCGGGCAAACCCTATGCGTTGGTGGACGTGCTTGAGGTGCTTTCCCGCATATCCGGGCATACGCTGAAGGTTGAGGTCAACCCCGCGTTTGTGCGGCTGAATGAACTGCACCGTTTGTGCGGCAGCCCTGATAAGCTGTGGGCACTCATGGCGCAACATGGTATTGAGTTGCCTGTGCCCAAGTTGGAAGATACGTTGCAAAGCATGTTGCTCGCGGCTGGTGCAGATCACTCCTGATCATTAACATTTTGTCTCGGCCACCATGAAGGTACTTCACGTCTACCGGACGTATTTCCCGGATCCACCGGGCGGTCTGCAAGAGGCTATTAGGCAGATATGCCTTGCTACGGGGTCTTTTGGCGTAGAGTCAAAGGTGTTTACCCTCTCTCCTCAGCCTAATCCAAAGCACTTGGTTCGGCCTGAGGCTGTTACTGTGCGCTCTCGTTCATGGGCAGCTCCCGCATCTTGTGATTTGGGTGGAGCCGGCTCCTTGGTGGAGTTTTATCGTCTACAAAAATGGGCAGATGTAGTTCATTTGCACTACCCGTGGCCATTTGCGGATGTATTGAACTTGTTCAAGGCTTCGGACAAGCCTGCGGTAATGACATACCACTCAGACATAGTGCGGCAACAAGTTTTGAGCAGGCTGTACCGTCCATTGATGCGGCACACTATGCGAGCCATGTCCGCTGTTATCGCAACCTCTCCCGCTTACGCGAAAAATAGTTCTGTATTGACACGCGATGTGCCGTCAGGGCGCCTGCGCACCATTCCTTTGGGTATTGTTGATAAGCCCGAGGCCGCTCCCGGCTTTGAGGGACAGTTTGCAAGTGCGGACTATGCGGAATTCAGGCCTTTTGTGTTGGCATTGGGGGTGTTGCGCTATTACAAGGGCTTGCACACCCTGGTACATGCAGCGCGTCAAATTAATGGAAACATCGTCATTGCTGGCTCCGGGCCGGAAGACGCAAACCTTAAGGAGCTTGCAAGGCAGCTTGGCGTAACAAACATTGTTTTTGCGGGCCAAGTTACGGAAGCGCAAAAAACCGAGCTTTTGCGTCAATGTACGGCGTTGGTGTTGCCCTCGCACTTACGCTCCGAGGCCTTCGGCATGGTATTGGTGGAGGCGTCCATGTTCTCCAGGCCTATGGTGTGCTGCGAAGTTGGGTCAGGCACTTCCTATGTTAATTTGGATGGAGTTACAGGGTTAGTCGTGTCACCGGAAAGTCCGTCTGAGCTTGCCAATGCATGCAACCGCATTCTTGGAGATCCAGTGTTGGCCAAGACGATGGGTATTGCAGCACGAGCAAGGTATGAAAATTTGTTCTCGGGCGCAGCACTGGGGCGCGCTTATTTTGATTTGTACCGAGAAGTCAAATCCCCTCTGGTTTCGAGGTCGTAATGCGAGGGGAGTGCTGTGCGGTGGTTCTATCTGGAGCAACTGAATGACACCCCAGCCGCTAGGTTGTATTGGCGGAAGCTTAGGGATTCGAACCCTAGAAACCTTTCGGTTTGCCGGTTTTCAAGACCGGTGCAATCGACCACTCTGCCAAGCTTCCTATCCGATTATTCTAACCCTGGTAATTACCCCAAAAGGATCCAATGGATGCGATTTAGATTAGATCCAGGACACAGCTGTCACCCAATGCGTCACGCCACACCCGTACGCGACTCACTTTGGGGCGAACGTCGGCCAGTTGCTCGGCGATAAAGGTGCAAAGGTTTTCCAGGGTCGGCGTCCCCAGCTTGGGTACCTCGTCCAGCAAATGGTGGTCCAGTTGCTCACGCACGCCCTCCAGCCGTTGGCGCAAAAAGCCCAGATCCAGCACCATGCCATTCATCGGATCGCGCGGGCCAGTCACGCTAACCTCTGCGTGGTAGGTGTGGCCGTGGATACGGCGGCTACCGGCTGTTTCAATTTCGCGTTGAAGTGTGTGGGCGGCGTCGAAATAGAAGCGTTGGCTGATGGTCAGCTGCATAGGGGTACTCGCAAACAAAAGGGGATTGGATTAGCGGATGCCGCTGATTTTGTGGGTCTGGATGCTCAGGCGCCAGGTGGGCTGGCGCATGCAGGTGTCTATGCAAAGGCCCATGTTGGCCAATTGTTCGGGGCCGTCCATGGGTTGCAGGAAGCGATGGGTGAATTCGCCGGTGCGGGCCAGAGTGTCTAGGTCTAGGCCGGGTTGCGGCCATACCACCTTCAATTCCTGGCCTTGTTGCTGTATCCAGGGTGCGCCCGCCTTGGGGCTGATGCAGAGCCAGTCTATGCCTTCGGGGGCGCGGACGGTGCCGTTGGATTCCACAGCGATGCGAAAGCCTCGGGCATGCAGGGCGGCGACCAGTTCTGCATCTACCTGCAGCAGGGGCTCTCCACCGGTTAAGACGGTCAGGCGGTTGTGGGTTTCGCCTGCGGGCCATTGGGCTTCTATCAGGTCGGCTAGCGCTTCGGCGGTGGCGAATTTGCCGCCCAGGGTGCCGTCGGTGCCCACAAAATCGGTATCGCAGAAGCGGCATACGGCGGTGGCGCGGTCGCTCTCGCGGCCGCTCCAAAGGTTGCAGCCGGCAAAGCGGCAGAACACGGCAGGGCTACCTGCTTGGGCGCCTTCGCCTTGCAGGGTGTAGAAAATCTCTTTGACGCTATAGGTCATGTGGGTGCACCGCTGTGCGCGGTGAAACTTGCTAAGCCCTTGATTTTACTGGGCCAGCATGCCTTTCGTCTCAATGAAGGAAACCACCTCGGCCAGACCCGTGAGGGTTTTCAGGTTGGTCATCACAAACGGCTTGGCACCACGCATGCGGCGGGTGTCGGATTCCATGATCTCCAGGTTGGCGCCTACGTGCGGCGCCAGGTCGGTTTTGTTGATGACGAACAGGTCGCTCTTGGTGATGCCGGGGCCGCCTTTGCGCGGGATTTTTTCGCCTGCGGCTACGTCGATCACGTAGATAGTTAGGTCACTCAGCTCGGGGCTGAAGGTAGCAGCCAGGTTGTCGCCACCGCTTTCCACAAACACGATGTCGGCGTTCGGGTGTTCCACCAGCATGCGGTCGATGGCTTCCAGGTTGATGGAGCAGTCTTCGCGGATGGCGGTGTGCGGGCAGCCGCCGGTTTCCACGCCCATGATGCGGTCTGCGGGCAGGGCGCCGCTAACGGTGAGCAGGCGCTGGTCTTCCTTGGTGTAGATATCGTTGGTGATGGCTACCAGGTCGTATTTGTCGCGCATGGCCTTGCACAGCATTTCCAGCAACGTGGTTTTGCCGGAGCCCACGGGGCCGCCGATGCCGACGCGCAGGGGCGGGAGTTTTTTGGTGCGGTTGGCGATATGGTGCAGAGAAGACATGGTGTTTTGCTATTAAAATAAGAGCTGCTTGTGCAGGCAGAATAAGCGCTAGGACCTGAAAAGCCTTGAATATTGGACTTCGTGCTGGCTACTGAGAATGGCCAGCATGGGCGAGAACGCCTGGCGCTGGCTGTCTGGGAGCTGTATGGCCTGGTCCACGGCGGCGGGGATGTCGGCTGCCAGGCGCGCCAGTATGCGCTGGCCGGCGCTTTGGCCCAGGGGCACGGATTTGATGGCCGACTGG
>JAPLPK010000196.1 GCA_026400275.1 Burkholderiales bacterium | reverse complement strand
CTCGGCGCCAAAGACGGTGATGTCATAGAGATCGGGCTCCAGCTTGAGCAGTTCTTCCAGCGTGCGCACGCCGGCCATGCCATTGCCGATCAGCACCAGCTTGAGTTTCTTGTTCGTCATGCGGCCACCTCGCTGCGGGCATGTCGGGTGTAGAGGAAGTCGATCACCGCCTTGCGGTACTGCAGGTAGCGCGGGTCGTCGGCCAGTTGCACGCGGTTGCGTGGATGTGGCAGGTCCACTGCCAGCACCTCACCGATGGTGGCGCCCGGCCCATTGGTCAGCATCACGATCTTGTCGCTCAGCAGCACGGCTTCGTCCACGTCGTGGGTCACCATCACCACGGTGCTCTGGGTCTTTTGCACGATGGCCAGCAGCTCGTCCTGCAGCTTGGCGCGGGTCAGGGCGTCGAGTGCGCCGAAGGGCTCGTCCATCAGCAAGACCTTGGGCTCCATGCTCAGGGCGCGGGCAATGCCCACGCGCTGCTTCATGCCGCCGGAGATTTCGCCTGGGCGTTTTTGCGCGGCGGCGGTCAGGCCGACCAGGGCCAGGGCCGCATCGGTGCGGGCCTTGAGCTGGGCTTTGTTTTCGGCAGCGGCGCCGGTGGACTTGTCGCCCGCGCCGAACACCCGCTCCACCGCCAGGTAGACGTTTTCAAAGCAGGTCAGCCAGGGCAGCAGCGAGTGGTTCTGGAACACCACGGCGCGCTCCGGGCCGGGGCCCTTGATCTCGCGGTTGGCGCAGATCAGCGTGCCACGGGTGGGCTCGGTCAGCCCGGCGATCAGGTTCAGCAGGGTGGACTTGCCGCAGCCAGAGTGGCCGATCAGCGCCACGAACTCACCCTTGGCAATCGTCAGGTCGATATCGCGCAGCGCCGGAAAGCTGCCCTTGGCGGTGCGGAAGGTTTGCTCCACACCCTGGATTTCGATGTACTTGGGGTTGGCATGTGCGGGGATGGATGGGGTGCTCATGATTTGACTTCCTCAAACGTAAATGCGGTGGCCAGCTTGATCAGCGCGTATTCCAGCATCAGACCGACGATGCCGATGACGAAGATGGCGATGATGATGTTCTTCACATTCAGGTTGTTCCACTCGTCCCAGACCCAGAAGCCTATGCCCACGCCGCCCGTCAGCATTTCGGCGGCCACGATCACCAGCCAGGCCGTGCCCACCGCCAGGCGCACGCCGGTCAGCATATAGGGCAGCACCGAGGGGAACAGGATTTTGGTGACGATCTTCCACTCAGACAGGTTCAGCACCCGGGCCACGTTCATATAGTCCTGCGGCACGCGCTGCACGCCCACCGCAGTGTTGATGACCATGGGCCAGATCGAGCAGATGAAGATGGTCCAGATGGCGGCTGGGTGTGCGCCCTTGAACACCATCAGGCCAATTGGCAGCCAGGCCAGTGGCGACACCGGGCGCAGCAGGCTGATCAGCGGGTTGAACATGCGGCTCATGAAGCTGAAGCGGCCAATCACGAAGCCAGCCGGTATGCCCACCAGCGCCGCTAGGCCAAAGCCCACGGCCACGCGCTGCAGCGAGGCCAGCACATTCCAGCCCACGCCCTGGTCGTTCGGGCCCTTGCGGTAGAACGGGTCGCTGAACAGCACCACCGCCTGCTGGAAGGTCTCGTACGGCGAGGGGATGCTGGACGAGGTGCCTATCGACACCAGCGCCCAGATGCCTATCAACAGGCCCAGGCCCAGCACCGGTGGCAGCACCTTCAGCCACAGGCCGCGCCAGGAGCCTGTCGAAGGGCCTGTCCTGAGCTTGTCGAAGGGCTTCGACAGGCTCAGCCTGAACGGTTGGGGTGGGCTTAGCTTTTGTAAGAACTCAGGCGTGGATCTTGAAGCTGTCGGCGTATTTCTTGGGGTCCTTGCCGTCCCACACCGTGCCGTCCATCAGCTTGCTGCTGCGCATCGCATCCTTGGGTACCGGCGTCTTGCTGGCGGTGGCGGCCTGTTTGTAGATGTCGATCTGGTTGATCTGCTTGGCCACGGCCAGGTAGTCGGGGTGGTCCTTCAGCAGGCCCCAGCGCTTGTGCTGGGTCAGGAACCACATGCCGTCGGACAGGTAGGGGAAGTTCACCGCGCCGTCGTTGTAAAACTTCATGTAGTTCGGGTCGTCCCAGGTCTTGCCCATGCCGTCCTGGTAGCGGCCCAGAATGCGCTGGTTGATGGCGTCCACACTGGTGTTGACGTAGCTCTTGTCGGCAATGGTCTCGGCCATCTTGTTCTTGTTGGCCAGGCCGGAGTCGATCCACTTGCCGGCTTCCAGGATGGCGGCGGTGACGGCACGCGCGGTGTTGGGGTATTTCTTGACGAACTCGGAGGTCGTGCCCAGCACCTTTTCGGGGTGGTCCTTCCAGATGTCCTGGGTGGTGGCGGCGGTGACGCCGATGCCGTCGATGATGGCGCGGTGGTTCCAGGGCTCGCCCACGCAGTAGCCGTCCATATTGCCCACGCGCATGTTCGCCACCATTTGCGGCGGCGGCACGGTGATGACCTTGGCGTCGCTCTGGGGGTTGATGCCATTGGCCGCCATCCAGTAGTACAGCCACATGGCGTGGGTGCCGGTGGGGAAGGTCTGGGCGAAGGTGTATTCCCGCTTCTCGCTGGCCATCAGCTTGGCCAGGCCGGCACCGTTGACGGCGCCCTTGTCGGCCAGCTTTTTGCTCAGCGTGATCGCCTGGCCGTTGTTGTTCAGCGTCATCAGCACGGCCATGTCTTTCTTGGGGCCGCTGATGCCCAGGTGCACGCCGTAGACCAGGCCGTAGAGCACGTGGGCGAAGTCCAGCTCGCCGTTGACCAGCTTGTCGCGCACACCGGCCCAGCTGGCTTCCTTGCTGGGGACGATCTTTACGCCGTATTTTTTGTCGATGCCCAGTACCGAGGCCATCACCACGCTGGCGCAGTCGGTCAGCGGGATGAAGCCGATCTTGACTTCTTCCTTCTCGGGCTTGTCGGAGCCCTGGGCATACACCGCTGCCCGCAGCGCAGGGTTGATGCCTACAGCGCCAACTGCCGCTGTCTGCAGCACGGTGCGGCGGCTTAGTTTGGTGGTCAAAAGATCGGTCATGTGCAAGCTTCCCAAAGTGAATGTGAAAGTCGGGGCCAAAAACAAAAAAGGCGTCCTCATCGCGCCCGGGGCTGCATATGCAGCCGCCTGAACGGATGGGGACGCCTTTGTCCGAAAACTGATCGCTGCAACCCGCCATTGGATTCCAGCTGCCATGGGACCAACCTTGGTCTTAGTCTATTTAAGCAAACGCCGTGCCAGACTGTTTTCCCTTTGGGTGCTATATAAAATATAGCTGCTTGCGCTGTATTTATATGCGCTACAAGCGGTTTTGTTTTGAAACTTGTTTTTGCACTGCTCTTGTGCAGTGCATCATTTCAGCAGGCCAGAGCTTCGGTCGGCGGCAGCAAAATGGTGCCCTGGGCTTGGGCCAGCAGCTTGCGCAACGCGTCTTGGTGCACCGGCTTGGAAAACAGATAGCCCTGGAAGCCGTCGCAGCCCTTGGCTTGCAGCAAGTCGAACTGGGCGCGGTTTTCCACGCCCTCGGCCACCACCGATTTGCGCAGGTTTTTGCACAGGTTCACGATGGCGCAGGCAATCATGGCCAGGTCTTCGTCCTGCTCGATGCCGGTGATCAGTGAGCGGTCTATCTTGATGGTGTCCAGCGGCAGGCTGCGCAGATACGACAGCGACGAATATCCGGTGCCGAAGTCGTCCATGGCCAGGCGCACGCCCAAGGCCTTGAGTTCATTCAGCAGCACCACGGCACGCTCCATATCGTGCAGGAACACGCTTTCGGTGATCTCCAGTTCGACCCGCTGCGGCTCCAGGCCGCTGGCTTGCAGCAGATTGCGGATGCGCGCCACCAGGTCGTTGGACAGAAACAGCTTGGCCGAGAGGTTCACCGCCACCGACAGCTGGCGGCCTTGTACCGGCGCCCAGCTGCAGGCATCGGCAAAGGCCTGGCGCAGGATAGTGTCGGTCAGCGCGCCTATCAGGCCGGTCTCTTCGGCGATCGGGATGAAGCGGTCTGGGCCCACCGTGCCTATGCGTGCGCTGTGCCAGCGGGCCAGCGCTTCCAGGCCGGTGATGCGGCCCTGCGCATCCACCTTGGGCTGGTAGGCCACAGTGAACTCGTTTTGCTCCAGCCCGACACGCATGGCGGTGCCCAGGTTCAGGCGCTCGTCGGCCACCTGGTTGAGTTCGGGGGTGAAGAATTGGAAGTTGTTGCGCCCGCGCTCTTTGGCCGCATACATGGCTACATCGGCGTGCTTGAGCAGGGTCTGCGCGTCCCGTCCATCCTGCGGGTACAGCGCCACGCCCATGCTGGCACCCATCTGGAAGGCGCGGCCCTGCAGGTGCACCGGCTGGTTGATTTGCCCCAGCAGGCGCTGCAGGTGGGAGATGACCGAGTGGGCCTGCACATGCTCGTTGAGCAGCAGCACGAACTCGTCGCCGCTTTGTCGCGCCACCGTGTCCGAGGCGCGCATGCAGGCGCGGATGCGCTGCGCAATTTCCACCAGCAGCTGGTCTCCTGCGTCGTGGCCCAGGCTGTCGTTGATAAGTTTGAAGTGGTCCAGGTCGATGAACACCACGGCCAGAAAATGCCCCAGGCGCTCGGCGTGGGAGATGGCGGGCGCGATGCGGTCGCGCAGCAGGTTGCGGTTGGCCAGGCCGGTCAGCGTGTCGTAGTTGGCCTGGTATTCGAGTTGTTCCAGCTGCTGTTTGCGCTCCGAAATATCCTGCACCGTGCCTTCGAAGCAGACGAAGGCGCCTTGTTTGTCGTACACGCTGCGCGCGTTCTCGGAAATCCAGATCTTGCTGCCGTCGCGCCGGTACACCTCGGACTCGAAGTTGCTGACCTCACCGTGCGCGGCCATCAGCCGGGCGAAGCGCTCGCGCCGGTGTGGCTGCACATACAGGCGGCGGTCGATGTCGGACAGGTCGGCGATCAGCTCCTGCGGCGTAGCATAGCCGTAGAGCAGGGCCAGCGCCGGGTTGGCGGCGATGTAGCGGCCGTCCAGCGTGGTCTGGAAGATGCCTTCGCGTGCGTGTTCAAAGATTTGCCGGTAGCGCAGCTCGGCATGTGCCAGCGCCTCCAGCGTCAGGTGCACATCGGTCACGTCTTCGATGAAACCTTCCAGCACCAGCTGGCCGGCCTCGTCCGTGACCTGTATGCCTTGCTCTTTCACCTTGCGGACCTCTCCGCTGCGCGTGGTGATGCTGTAGTACACGGTGAAGCGCTGGCCCTGGGCGATGGCGGCGCCGATTTCCTGGCGTACCCGGGCGCGGTCCTCCGGGTGGGTTATGGCTTCCCAGGAGATGCGTTGTGGGTCCAGCAGCTCGTGCGCGCTGTAGCCACACAGGCGCGTACAACCCTGGCTGACGAAGCGCATGGTCCATCGGCCGTCTAGTAGGCAGCGGTAGGCCATGCCTTCCAGGTTGTTGACCAGTGTGTCCAGCACCCGGTGCAAATTGACGGGCTTTACGGCGTGCACGGTCGCCTGCGGGGCACGGGCAAATGGGGCTAGTACGGGTTTCAAGGTGGATACGGAGTTTGCAAAACCAAGTAGTGCTCAGCCAGGCCGGCTTGTGTGTCTGGTGCGCAGACTCAGGCTCTGCAGCAAGGGGCTATTTTTGCAAGCCCTGTGCCAGCCTTGAAAATCTCTGTTGCTGCTTATTTGATAGCGGAGAAGCTATATGCAGACTGCGTCAAAGGCCTGTTTCATTCTGATACAAGTTTGCACTGAGTTGGTGCATTCTACCGGATCACCCCAGCAACTCGGCCACATCGAGTATGCGCTGGGCCACTTCCACCAGCTTCATACTCTTGTCCATGGCGGCTTTGCGTAGCTTGTCATAGGCTTCCGGCTCGGTGATGCCCTGGCGCTGCATGAGCAGGCCTTTGGCGCGGTCTATGACCTTGCGGTTGTGCAGCTCGGCCTTGTGCTCATCGCGCTCCACCCGGGTCACGGCCAGCTCGGTGCGCAGGGCCTGCTCGTGCTCAAAACGCGCCATGGCCACGTCCAGTATGGGCCGGATGCGGTCGGCCGACAGGCCGGCCACGATATAGGCCGACACACCGGCTGCCACCGCATCCTTGACATGCGAGGTGTCGCCGTCGTTGGTGAACATGACGATGGGCCGGGGCGCATTGCGCGTGGCCATCACCACATGTTCCAGCGCGTCGCGGGCTTCGCTCTCGGCGTCCACGATGATCATGTCGGGTTGCAGCTGTGCCAGGCGCTCGGTCAGGAACACATCGGCCGGCAGGCTGGCGATGAGGTTGTAGTTGTTCTCCAGCAGGCCGATGCGCAGCGCACGCGAGCGTTCGGCTTGCAGCAAGGCATGGCTGTCCGACGGGTCCAGTATGTCCAGATCCGGGGCAATGACCACGATACGCAGGGAAGGGCTCATGGCAGAAAATACGCAAGATTTGCGCCAATAAGGTGCGTGGCGGTTGGTGAGGTGGGTCGCCTAAACTCCAGCGTTTGGTTGCTGTGCTGAAAAAGCGAGAGGTCTATTGTGCTGGTACTAGGTATTGAATCATCCTGCGATGAAACCGGGATAGCGTTGGTGCGTGCCGAGGGCGCGGCTTTGCCCGTGCTGTTGTCGCACGCTCTGCACAGCCAGATCGAGATGCACCAGGCCTATGGCGGCGTGGTACCCGAACTGGCCAGCCGCGACCATATCCGCCGCGTACTGCCGCTGACCCAGCAGGTGCTGGCCGAGTCGGGCCAACGCCTGGCCGATGTGGACGTGGTGGCCTATACCCGTGGCCCGGGCTTGGCCGGTGCTTTGCTGGTGGGGGCTGGGGTGGCTTGCGCGCTGGGCGCCGCACTCGACAAACCCGTGCTGGGCGTGCACCACCTGGAAGGGCATTTGCTGTCGCCTTTTTTGAGCGCCGACCCGCCGGAATTCCCATTCGTCGCGCTGCTGGTCTCCGGCGGCCATACCCAGCTGATGCGCGTGGACGGCGTGGGCCGCTACGAGATGCTGGGCGAAACCATTGACGATGCCGCAGGCGAGGCCTTTGACAAGTCCGCCAAGCTGATGGGCCTGGGCTACCCCGGTGGCCCGGCTCTGTCACGCCTGGCAGAGCAGGGCGACCCAACAGCTTTCAAGCTGCCGCGCCCCTTGTTGCACAGCGGCAATCTGGATTTCTCGTTCGCCGGTTTGAAGACGGCGGTGATGACCCAGGCCAAGAAGCTGGGCGACGATCTGGAGTTGCGCAAGGCCGATCTGGCCGCCAGCACCCAGGCGGCGATTGTCGAGGTGTTGTGGAGAAAGTCGATAACTGCCTTGCAGCGCACCGGGCTACGTCGCCTTGTGGTTGCCGGCGGCGTGGGGGCTAACAAGGCACTGCGCACCCAGCTGAATACGGTCTGCGCCAAAGCCGGCGTGCGCGTGCACTACCCCGAGCTGCATCTGTGCACCGACAACGGCGCCATGATCGCCATGGCCGGTTCCATGCGTCTGCAGTCCGGCCTGCAGGCGGCCACGCGAACCTATGCGTTCGACGTGAAACCGCGCTGGCCTTTGGACAGTCTTTAACTGCTTTTGCAGGTCTTAGTTGATTGTCAGCGTGGACACATTGCTGACCGGCGCCTTCTTGGCCAGCTTCAGCGTGAGCACGCCGTTTTCCAGCTTGGCATCGCTGGCCGACACGTCGATGTCCTGCGGTAACTCGTAGGCCGCCTTGTATTTGCGCGGCGCATCAGGCAGGCTTTCCAGGCGCACCACGTTGCCTTCAATGCCGATGGACAGTTGCTCTTTGGAGATGCCAGGCACATCGAATTGCAGGGTGTAGCTGGTCTCGTCCTGGGCCACGTTATGGCTTGCTTGGGCTGCGCCAGCATGGTTTTCTTCGAGCAGGCGGTGCAGCGCGCGCAGGCTGTGTGCTGGGCGGACGAAGCGGGCAGATGCGGGGATGTTGGTAGCAAAAAACATGGAGTAGCTCCTATTACACTGCGCGGCCCTCACAGCGATTGCCGCATGGACAGCATCTGTGTGCATCCGGTTTTTTTTCAAGGAAATTTCGCCATGTTTAAGTTTCGTCGCCAGCTCTTGAAATTTCTGGGGGCGTCTCTATGCGCCCCTGCGCTGGTGCGGGCCCAGGGCGCCGCTGCGCCTATCAAGCTGGCCCAGATCGAGGCGCTGAGCGGCCCGCTGGGTAACGGCGGCGAGGCCGTTTTCCGCAACCTGGTGTGGGCGGTGGAGCGCGTGAATGCGCGCGGCGGCGTGAAGCTGCCCGACGGCAAGCACCCGTTGCAGCTTGAGCGTTTTGATAGCAAGGGCCAGAACGAAGAGGCTTTGTCGGCGCTGCGCGCGGCCATCGACGACGGCGTGCAGATCGTCATGCAGGGCAATAACTCGGCCACGGCGGCGGTGCTGATCGACGCCATCAACAAGCACAACGAGCGCGAGCCTGGCAAGCGAGTGATCTTCCTGAACTACGCAGCGGTGGACCCCACGCTGACCAACGAGAAATGCAGCTACTGGCATTTCCGATTTGACGCCCATACCGATATGCGCATGGCGGCGCTGATGTCGGTGTTCAAGGACGACACCGCAGTCAAGAACGTCTACATCCTGGGCCAGGACTACAGCTTTGGCCAGACGGTGGCGCGCGAGGCCAAGCGCCAACTCGCCATCCAGCGCCCCGACGTGCAGGTGGTGGGCGATGAGCTACATCCCCTGGGCCGTATCAAGGACTTCGCACCCTATGTAGCCAAGATCAAGGCCAGTGGCGCCCAGGCCGTCATCACCGGCAACTTCGGCAATGATCTGACTCTGTTGGTCAAGGCCGCCCGTGAGCTGGGCTTTGAAGGCAAGTTCTACACTTTCTACGGTAACGCTCTTGGCGCGCCAGCCGCACTGGGTGAGGCGGGCGTGGGCAAGGTGATTGCCGTGGCTGACTGGCTGCCAAACGTGCCGGGCGTGCAGAGCGAGGCCTTGGTTAAAGCCTTTCGCCAGCGCTTTCCCAGGCCGTCGGAAGACTATCTGCATATGCGCATGCAACTCATGGTCGAGGCCTTGGCCCAGGCGATCGAAAGGGCGGGTACTATGGATTTGATAGCTGTCGCCGCAAAGCTGGAGAGCGCCAGCGTTAGTTTGTATGGCCAAAGCGGCAGCATGCGCGCGGCAGACCATCAATTCCAGCAAAGCCTGGCCGTGGGCATCATGGACCGGCTGGGCGCGCCGGGCGTGAAGTTCGACGTGGAGGGTTCGGGCTATGGCTTTCGCGTCATCAAGCAGATCAGCGCGGCCCAGGCTGAAATGCCCAGCATCTGCAAGATGCAGCGCCCCGGCTAACCGGTGTAGCCTGCGCAGGCCCCGGCATTGGGCCTGCCTTTGCACTCACGCAGCAAGCGCTTGTCGCGTTCGGCCGTGCTCTCCGCCGAGCCGCGGTGGATGCGCTCTTGCGAAGATTCGCCTGATGTCTGCTTCTTTTTGGTTTTCGCAACGCTGAGAGGTGCAGTTGCTGCCAGAGTCACGGCTAGTGCATAGCAGGCGAGGGTGCGTATGGTCATGGCGGCTATATCCTGGGCATAGGGTGAGGTTCATGATAATCAAGGCCCTTTTGTTTTTTGCCATGCCATGCGCCACTCCATCCTGAATCTTGAGGAATCCAAAATCCGTGAAGTTGCCAATGCAGGCATGGGGCGCAGTGATGTGCTGGCCTTCTGGTTTGGAGAGAGCGACGAAGTGACGCCCGACTTCATCCGCCAGGCGGCGATCGAATCGTTGCAGCAAGGCGAAACTTTTTATTCCCACAACCTGGGTTTGCCGGAACTGCGTGAGGCAGTATCCCGCTATATGAGCGATCTGCACGGCCCCATAGCTGCCGACCGGATTGCCGTTACCTCGGGCGGCGTGAGTGCGCTGATGTTGGCGATGCAAATGCTGGTGGATGCCGGCGATCGTGTGGTTGCAGTGACGCCAGTGTGGCCAAACCTCACGGCCCAACCGGTTATTTTGGGTGCAGAGTTGCATTGTGTGGCCTTGCAGCCGCAGGCCAATGGAGCTTGGGCCTTGGACATGCCACAGTTGCTGGCGGCCATCACGCTAGACACCAAACTCCTGATCTTGAACGCGCCCAACAATCCCACGGGTTGGACGCTGACGCGCGTCGAGCAGCAAACCATTCTCGACCATTGCCGCAGCACCGGTACCTGGGTGCTGGCCGACGAGGTGTACGAGCGTCTGTACTACGAACCCAGCCCGAATGGCTGCGCCCCCAGTTTTCTCGATGTGGCCGAGCCGGACGATCGCTTGGTGGTGGTGCACAGCTTTTCCAAGAGTTTTTTGATGACCGGCTGGCGTCTGGGCTGGCTGGTGATGCCGGCCAGCGCAACGCCGCACATGGGTAAGTTAATCGAGTTCAACACCTCGTGTGCTAGTGTTTTCGTGCAGCGCGCGGGCATTCAGGCGTTGCAGCGCACCGACGAGATCACGCCGCGTGTGGTCGCCCATTTGAAGCAATGCCGTGACACCCTGGTGCCCTTGTTGCAAGCCGTGCCCGGCATACAGGTGGCGCCGGCAAAAGGGGGTATGTATGCGTTCTTCAAGCTTGAAGGCCATAGCGACTCCTTGTTGACCGCCAAACGCCTGGTGGCCGAGGCTGGCCTGGGTCTAGCACCGGGCAATGCTTTTGCACCGCAGGCCCAGGGATGGTTACGCTGGTGCTTCGCGTCGCAAAATTTGCAGAGATTGGAGCATGGTGTGGAAAGACTCAAAAAGTGGGCTATAATTTGAGGCTTGCTACAGCAGATTAATGATCTAAAGCAGCAAGCGACAAGAACATAGTTCAAGTCAAAAAATAGCTAAAAATCATGTTATGATTCAAGGCTTGAAACGCGGGAATAGCTCAGTTGGTAGAGCGCAACCTTGCCAAGGTTGAGGTCGAGAGTTCGAGACTCTTTTCCCGCTCCAATTTGGTAAAAAAGGAAGCTTAATGCTTCCTTTTTTCATATTTGGTTTGGGCGCGATAACAAAGCGGTTATGTACCGGATTGCAAATCCGGCTAGCCCGGTTCGACTCCGGGTCGCGCCTCCAAAAAACTTGGTCTGGTTTTCTGGATTAAGTGAAAAAAGTCATGCTATAATG
>JAPLPK010000045.1 GCA_026400275.1 Burkholderiales bacterium | reverse complement strand
TTGCGGGGCCACCACATTGCCTTCGCTCTTGCTCATCTTGCGGCCACGGCCGTCCACGGTGAAGCCGTGCGTCAGCAGGCCCTTGTAGGGCGCGTGGTCGTACATGGCGCAGGAGGTGAGCAGCGAGCTGTGGAACCAGCCGCGGTGCTGGTCGTGGCCTTCCAGGTACAGGTCGGCAGGCCACTGCGATTGGTCTTTGTGGCTGGCGCGCAGCACGTGCTCGTGGGTGGTGCCGGAGTCGAACCACACGTCCAGGATGTCGTTCACCTTGGTGTAGTTTTCTGCATCGGCGCCGATGATGGATTCGGCCGTGGCCTTGCTCCAGGCTTCCACGCCGCCGGCCTGCACCATGGCTGCGGCCTGGTCCATGATCTCCATGGTGCGCGGGTGCAGCTCGCCGGTGGCGGTGTGGATGAAGAAGGGTAGAGGCACGCCCCAATTGCGTTGGCGGCTGATGCACCAGTCGGGGCGACCGGCGATCATGTCGCGCAGCCGGGTTTTGCCGTTCTCGGGGTAGAAGCTGGTTTCCTCGATGGCGGCCAGGGCCAGTTTGCGCAGGGTTTGCGGAGCCTTGTCCTTGGTGAATACGCCCACGCCTTCGTCCATGCGGATAAACCACTGGGCCGCAGCGCGGTAGATCACCGGCGTCTTGTGGCGCCAGCAGTGCGGGTAGCTGTGGGTGATGGTTTCGGTGGCAAACAGGCGGTCGTGCTCGCGCAGTTTTTCGATGACAAGCGGCGCAGCCTTCCAGATGTTCAGTCCGCCGAACAGCGGCAAATCATCCACATAGCGGCCATTGCCTTGTACCGGGTTCAGGATGTCGTCGGCCTTGAAACCATTGGCCATACAGGAGTTGAAATCCTCTACGCCGTAAGCGGGCGAGGAGTGGACGATACCGGTGCCGTCGTCGGCGGTGGCGTAGTCGGCCAGGAACACGGGGCTGAGGCGTTGGTAGCCCGGGTCCACGTCGTAGAACGGGTGCTTGAAGTTGATATTCGCCAGCTTTTCGCCCAGGGTAGTGGCCAGCACGGTGCCGTTCAGCGCGTAGCGGGCCATGGCTTTTTCCACCAGGTCCTCGGCCAGCAGCAGAATGCCGCGCTCGGTCTGCACCAGGGCGTAGGTGAGGGCGGGGTTCAAGTTCAGCGCCTGGTTGGCCGGGATGGTCCAGGCGGTGGTGGTCCAGATCACGGCGTAAGCGTGCTGGGCCAGCTTGTCCAGGCCGAAGGCGGCGGCGAGCTTTTCAGGCTCGGCGCATTCAAAGCCCACGTCCAGGGTTTGCGACTTCTTGTCGGCGTATTCGATCTCGAACTCGGCCAGCGACGAGCCGCAGTCGAAGCACCAGTAAACGGGCTTCAGGCCACGGTACACAAAGCCGCGTTCCATGATGCGTTTCAGTGCGCGGATCTCATTGGCTTCGTTGCCGAAATCCATGGTGCGGTACGGGTTGTCCCATTCGCCGAGCACGCCCAGGCGCTTGAAGTCGGCCATCTGGCCGGCGATCTGCTCGGTGGCGAAGGCGCGGCTTTTCGCCTGCACTTCATCGCGCGGCAGGTTGCGGCCGTGCAGTTTCTCGATGGCATTCTCGATCGGCAGGCCGTGGCAGTCCCAGCCGGGCACATAGGTCGCGTCCATGCCTTTCAGCTGGCGCGCCTTGACGATCATGTCCTTCAGGATCTTGTTGACTGCGTGGCCGATGTGGATGTTGCCGTTGGCATAGGGTGGGCCGTCGTGTAGCACGAACTTGGGTGCGTTGATGCGTGCATCGCGCAGCTTTTTGTAGATGCCTTTTTCTTCCCATTCCTGGACCCAGCCGGGTTCGCGCTTGGGCAGGTCGCCGCGCATGGGGAAGGGGGTGTCGGGCAGGTTCAGGGTGCTGCGGTAGTCGGGGGCGGTGGATTCAGTCATGGGGTATTCGAATGGCACGTTAGGGAGACAGCCGGCGTACACAAAGATGCGGGCTGCAGGATCGGCAGGCTGTCTGCTGACAGCAACTCGATCGTCTAAATTCGGTCGCGCGTTGTTTGGCGGCTGGTTTCTGCGTGCAAGGTCTTGAAATAGGCGCGTGCCTCATCGCAGTCCTTGGCGATGCCGATTTGAAGGGCGTCCAGACTGTCGTATTTCAGTTCGTCATGCAGTTTGTGCAGCAGTTCCACGCGGATGATTTTACCGTAGGCCCCCTCGGGGCCCAGCGCGGCGGGCCAGTCCAGGCAATGGGTTTCCAGCAGCACCCGGCCACCGTTGACGTCGTTCGGGTCCAGCGAAGGGCGTATGCCCAGGTTGGCCACGCCGACCAAAGGCTTGGCATCCAGGCCATGCACCAACACCGCGAAGATGCCGCTGGCGGCGGGTTTCCAGTGCGAGAAACGCAGATTCAGCGTCCGAAACCCGTCGTTGCGGCCAGCGGCGGATTCGCCCAGCTGCCGCCCCAGTTTGCGCCCATGCACCACGTGGCCGCTGATGCTGTAGGGGCGGCCCAGCAGGCGGCTGACGTCGGCCATGCGGCCGGCTTGCAGCGCGGTGCGCACGGCGGAGCTGGACACGCGCAGGCCATGCACCTCGTAGCTATTCATGCGCGCTACATCAAAGCCCTGGGCAAGGCCGGCGGCGTCCAGCATGGCGTAGTCGCCGGCGCGCTTGGCGCCAAAGCAGAAGTCGTCGCCCACCAGCACATAGCGCACACCCATGCCGCGCACCAGCACCTCGTCGATGAAGGCCTGCGGGGTTTGGGCTGCAAACGCCGCGTCAAACGGCAGCACCACCGCCTGGTCCACTCCGCAGCGGTGCAGTTCGGTGAGTTTGTCGCGCAGGGTGGCGATGCGGGCTGGCGCCAGACTGGGCTGGGCCGTAGCCTGGGCAAAGTAGTCGCGCGGGTGCGGCTCGAAGGTCATGACGCAGCTGGGCACGCCACGGTGCCGGGCTTCGTTGATCAGCAGCGCCAGCATGGCCTGGTGACCACGGTGCACGCCGTCAAAGTTGCCTATCGTCAGGGCGCAGTGGGGGGCTATGCCCGGGTGGTGGAAGCCGCGAAAAACCAGCATGGATCGTTATCTTTTTGATAGCGTATTGCGCCCGTGTAATAAGCGCTGTCAGCTCAATGTTCATAGAAACAATGTATATTGTGACGCAGCAGACAGATGCAAGGCGTGAACTCCCCGGTTGGCGCCTTGCCTAGCATTTCCGGTAAGTGGTCTTTTATTGATCCAGGAGGCGTGTTGTGAAGGTCTTGAAGCTCTCAGCCCAAGGGTTGCCCCAGTCATGGATTTCGCTGGAGCAAGCCGTCGTCCATTACGCAGCCGAAGAGGTGCGTTGGGAGATGGGCGCGCAGGTGGCGGTGTTCCATGGCGGGCACAACGCGATCACGGGCGAGCAGTCCATCATCACCGTCAACAGCATCATCGGCACCCGTGGCGTGCCGAACATCAACCCCTTTGACCTGCGCCCCAGCCTGACCAACGCCAAGCTGTTTATCCGCGACCGCAATGTTTGCGCCTATTGCGGCAACCGTTTCCATGAAGATGTGCTGACCCGCGAACACATCAAGCCCCTGGGCCAGAAGGGCGCCGACACCTGGATGAACGTGGTGACCGCCTGCCGCGCCTGCAACCACCGCAAGAGCAACCGCACGCCCGAGCAGGCCCACATGCCCCTGCTGTACACGCCTTATGTGCCCAGCCTGTGGGAAGACTTCATCCTGCGCAACCGCCGCATCCTGGCCGACCAGATGGAGTTTCTGATGGCCCATGTGCCGAAGTCGTCGCGCTTATTGATTTAGCCCGTTGATTTAGCTGATCCCTAACTCAGCGCAGAGTTTTTGCACCGTGGCCCTTAATTGGGCCACTTCTTCTTCCAGGGCTTCAATACGGGCTTCCAGTCGGCCGGTGTTGCCGCTGCCAGCAGGTGCTGCGGGTGCGTTTATATCTACCGGACCGCACAGCAGATGTGCCCAGCGCTGCTCGCGTTCTCCCGGCGCACGCGCCAGTTTGACCACCAGCGGCCCGCCTTTTTCCTCGCTGCGCTCCAGCATTTCGTCCAGAAAGCCTTCCACCGAGGAAATGTCGGCGAATTTGTACCAGCGCTCGGTGTTCAGCCGCAGCTCGCCGGCAGTTTGCGGGCCGCGCAGCATCAACAGACCGAGGATGACGCTGGATTGCTCGGGCACGCCGATGCCGCGCTGGAAGTTGTGCTCGAAGCGCGTCACCCGGCTACCGCTGGATTCACGCACCAGGGCCAGGTCTTTCAGTGTGCCCAGGGCTTCGGCGATGTCGGCCTCGCTCAGGGTCATGATCGGGTCGCGGCTGGTTTTCTGGTTGCAACCGGCCAGCAGGGTGCTGAGTGACATGGGGTAACTGTCGGGCACGGTGCGGGCTTTTTCCATCAGTGTGGCAAGCACGCGGGCTTCGTTGGGCGAGAGGGTGGTGGTCACAGGGATAATTCCGGTCAGTATGAAGAATATTGTTATTTTGATCTCAGGCGGTGGCTCCAATATGGCGGCCATCGTGCGTACCGCGCAACGCGACGACTGGGCCAAGCGTCTTGGCGCCCAAGTCGTGGCGGTGGTGAGCAATAAGGCCACGGCTGCGGGGCTGGACTTTGCGCGCGCCCAGGGCCTGGCTGCGGAGGTAGTGGAGCACAAGGCCTTTGCCGAGGCACCCGACCCGCGCGCCGCGTTTGACGCACAGCTGATGCAAGTGATAGACCGCCACCAGCCTGCCCTGGTGGTGCTGGCCGGCTTTATGCGCATCCTGACGCCGGGTTTTGTGGAGCACTATGCGGGCCGGCTGGTGAACATCCATCCATCCTTGTTGCCGGCCTTCGCCGGGCTGAATACCTACCAGCGTGCGCTGGATGCGGGTTGCCGTTTCGCCGGCGCCACTGTGCACCAGGTTACGGCCGAACTGGACCACGGGCCCATCCTGGGCCAGGCGGTGGTGCCTATCTTGCCGGGCGACACGGCCCAGCTGCTGGCTGCCCGCGTGTTGACGCAGGAGCATCTGCTGTATCCGCGCGTGGTGGCGGAATTGCTGCGAAATATATAGCTACCAGCGCAGGTAGTAACTGCGCTGGAGCCGTATTTATGCCGTAAGACTGACGGTGCTGCCCGTGCTGCTGCTGGCGGAGCCCGCAGCGATCTGGGTGTACTGCTTGAGCACTTGCTGCGCCAGCTGGTTCAGGTCAATGCTGTCCGTGCTGCTGGAAGACTTTTGCAAGGTGTCCACGGCAGTGGCTACCTGCTGAACGAAGGTGTCGGCCTCGGTGTTGCTGAGCTTGCCGTCCTTGTCGGTGTCAATCGCCTTTAGCAGGGCCTGCATGGTGTCGGTCGTGCCGTTGGCCTGGCCCGCGGCGGCTTCGGCTGCGGAGACGATGCCGTCCTTGTTGGTGTCCAGCGGATCGTAGGTGGTGCTGTCGCTGCTGCTGGATGTGGGCGGCGGGCCGGGAGGTGGGCCGCCCGCGCCTTGGGGGCCGCCTGCGCCAGATGGACGCCCGGCGTCGAATTCGCTCTGGGTCAGCTTGCCGTCGCTATCGGTGTCCAGGCTGGCAAATTTGTCGCTGCTGCTGCCCGAGGCGTTTGCATCACCGCTGGCAGACATCTTGTCCATCAGTGCAGTGAATTCGCTGGAGCTAAGGCTGCCGTCGCTGTTCGCATCAACTTTGGTGAACAGGTCGTCGCCGGCCTTGCCGGTGGCGCTGCTACTGCTATCGCTACGGGTTTGCGCGAAGTCCATGGTGGACGGCAGCTGCACGATGCTGGTGATGCCGTTGTGCAGCTCCGTACCGTCCAGGCTGCCATCGCCGTTGGTGTCCAGCTTGGTCATCAGATCGGCTGCAGTATTGCTGTTGGCCAGACCGGTCTTCTTGGTGACCTGCTCCATCAGAGTCTTCAGCTCGTTGGTGTCTATGCCGCCGCTTTTGTCTGAATCGACCAGGCTGAAGAGTTTGTCTTTGGGGGCGCTGCGTGTTGCTCCGGTGGAGGCCCACGCGTTGCTGCTGTTGCTGACACTGCTGATGCTGGACATCGTTGTTTCCTTTGGGCGGATGGGGTGGAATGCCACCCCAGCAAGCGGTTTGGGCGACTACTGTATTTTTTGCGCAACGTGTAAAGCTTGTTTGTCAGCCGTGTATCCAAGTTGGTACAAAAGCTTGTTTAAGAGGCGGAAAAGAAAGGTAAAGACCTGCCTGTTTGTGCCTTTGAGGGGGGGTACTCTCCCTACACTTTTCGGCGAAATGGACGAAATATGAACCCCTCACGCCAAATATTGGTCGTGGACGACGATGCCGGCATTACCAATCTGCTACAGGAATACCTGACGGGTTTTGAGTTTTGTGCGCACACCGCCCACGACGGGCCCAGCATGCGCCAGCAACTGGCTGCACAGCCTATTGATCTGGTGGTGATGGACATGATGCTTCCCGGTGTGGACGGCTTGGCGCTGACGCGTGAGCTGCGCCAGCGATCCCGCATTCCCATCATCATGCTGACCGCATGCACCAACTCTTACGACCGGGTGCTGGGTCTGGAAATGGGGGCCGACGACTACATGAGCAAGCCCTTCGAGCCACGTGAGTTGGTGGCGCGCATAAAGACCGTGCTGCGCCGGGCCGCCACTGTGCATGACCGCATCCTGCAAGAGGTGGGTGGGGACGTGGTGTACTTCGATGGATGGGCATTGCAGCGCCATGAACGCCGTTTGACCTCACCGTCTGGCCTTGTCGTGCCGCTATCGAATGCGGAGTTCCGCCTGCTGCTGGCCTTCCTGGGCATGCCACGCAGGCTGCTAAGCCGTGAGCAGCTGATGGAGCAGGCGCGAGGCCGGGCTATGGACGCGTACGAGCGCAGCATTGATTTGCTGGTGTCGCGGCTGCGGCAGAAGTTGAGTGAATCTCCCGACGCGCCATCGCTGATCAAAACCGTGCGTGGTGCTGGTTACATGTTTACCGTGCAGTCTGTGCAGGGTCAACCTTCGTGGACGTCCTGAGGCGCCTGATTTCTCGACTGTTGCCGTCCACCCTGTTCGGGCGTTTGGCTGTGTTGGTATCGGTGGGGGTCTTGGCCGGCCATGTGCTGGCTTTGGCCATGATGTTACATATGCGTCCGCCCATTAGGGACCCACATATGGCACCGCCGTTGCCCAACCCTGTGCTGCGCCCGGGCGCCAAACCACTCATAGAGTTCGGACAGCCCGCGTCTGCGCCACCACAACCCGGCCCTCCGGGCGATATGGCGCCGCCTGCTTCCGCGCTGTGGCTGGATATCAGCGTGCGTCTGGCTGCGCTGGTGGTGGCGGCATGGATTGGGGCCCGCTGGCTGTCGACTCCGGTGCGGCGGCTGGCCAGTGCCGCCAAGGCTCTGGGCCAGGATCTGGACCATCCGCCTTTGCCGGAAGATGGGCCCCGGGAATGCCGTGATGCCAGCCGCCTGTTCAACCAGATGCAGTCGCAAATACGCCAGCAACTGGTGGAGAGCGACCGCTTTGTCGCCGCCGTATCGCATGATTTGCGTACCCCTTTGACGCGCCTGCGCCTGCGGGCCGAGGGTCTGGGCGACTCGACCCAGAAGAATGCTTTTCGCAACGATATCGTTCAGATGGACGAGATGATCACTGCCACGCTGGACTATTTGTGCGGTGCCGCACAGGAGGAGGCCTGGGTGCATCTGGACGTGGCCGCCCTGGTCGAGAGCCTGGCCGATGACCAGCGGGACTGCGGCTTTCGCGTGGATTGTGGCGGCACGGCAGCGCCGTTGCGGGCGCAAGCATCCGCTCTGCGCCGTTGCCTGAACAATCTGGTGGACAACGCGGTGCGCTACGGCGGTGCGGCGCATATCCAGATGGTGGACAGCCCGGAGCAGCTCTGCATCGAGGTGCATGACCCCGGCCCAGGTCTGCCGGAGTCGGAGCTCATCCAGGTGTTGGCTCCGTTTTACCGATTCCAGCAGACATCCGAGCGCAACACCGCTGGCGTGGGCCTAGGCTTGTCGATTTCGCTGGACATTGCGCGCCGCCACCAGGGCAGCCTGACACTGCGTAATGGCGACACTGCGGGGCTGGTCGCCACGCTGCAGCTGCCGCGCCTGGCCGTTCATTCGGCCTGAGCGTCTGGCAATCGAGTGAAACGCGGCTGGCGTATGCCGTCTATCACCACGTCTTCGGAAAACATGGCAGCCGGGCGTACCCACAGCCCATGTTCGCCATAGAGTGCGCGGTACAGCGTCATGGGTTCCAGAGTTTCACTGTGGCGCACCGTGTCGATGACCTCGTACAGCATGCCTTTGTAGTGGCGGTAGTGGCCCGGCGGGGTGGGGTGCAGTGGAGGCAAATCGGCGTCAGACATGGTGCGGGTTCGTGAAAAAAAGGGGACGTGGGACAATCGGGGCTATGCATCCTAAAGACTTCCTTGACGAGTGTTCTGAACTCGTACGCCTTGCGCTTCAATTTGAACATCCCGCCGACTCGGTGGTTTCGCGTTTCTTCCGCGACAACCGCTCGTTGGGCCCGCGTGAACGCGCCACACTGGCGGAAACCGTGTACACGGTTCTGCGCAAAAAACTGCTGTTCGACCACTTGGCACCTTCGGGCAGCGGCTCCAAGCAGCGCCGTATGGCGATTTTGGGCTTCCACGGTCCACGCGATTTCCTGTATGCAGCCCTGAACGATCAAGAGAAAACCTGGCTGGAAAACTGCGATAAGGTCAAGCAGGAAGACCTGTTGGACCGCCACCGCCATAACTTGCCCGAATGGCTGGTGCAGCCGCTCAAAGAGCAGCTCAAAGACGAGTTCTGGCCGCTGGTGGAAAGCCTGGTTCACGGCGCCGGCCTGGATTTGCGCGTCAACGCCTTGAACTCCAAGCGCGACGACGTGCAGAAAGAACTGGCCAAGGCCGGCATCCAGTCGGTTGCCACGCCGTATTCGCCTTGGGGCTTGCGTCTGACGGACAAGCCGGCCTTGACCAAGGTGGATGCCTTCGTGCGCGGCGCGATTGAAGTGCAAGACGAAGGCTCGCAGTTGCTGGCTTTGCTGCTGGATGCTAAGCGCGGCGAAATGGTGGTGGACTTCTGCGCCGGCGCCGGTGGCAAGACCCTGGCGATTGGCGCCAGCATGCGCAACACCGGTCGCTTGTATGCGTTTGACACCTCGGGCCACCGCCTGGATGCGCTCAAGCCACGGCTGGCGCGCAGCGGTTTGTCGAATGTGCACCCCGCCGCCATCGCCCACGAGCGTGACGACCGCATCAAGCGCCTGACCGGAAAGATCGACCGCGTGTTGGTAGATGCCCCATGCTCCGGCCTGGGCACGCTGCGCCGCAACCCCGACATGAAATGGCGCCAATCGCCCAAGGCTGTGGAAGAGTTGGTGGTCAAGCAAACCTCGATTTTGCAAAGCGCTGCCCGTTTGCTGAAGCCGGGCGGCCGCCTGGTATATGCCACCTGCAGCATCCTGCCCCAGGAAAATGAGGCGATTGCCCAGGCTTTCTCGGCTGCGAATCCCGAATTCACACCCCTTGAAACAGCCGACTTGCTGACCCATCTAAAGATCGAGAACGCGGCCAGCCTGTGCAGCGGTCCGGTCACGGGTGGCGAGTACCTGCGTTTGTGGCCGCATCGCCATGGCACAGATGGCTTTTTTGCCGCAGTCTGGCAGAAAAAATAAGGCATATGCGTGTGTTGCTTGGGGTTGCACTCTAGGTAATTTGAGTGCTCCAACCTAGAATAGAGGGTTGGCGCGACTGGAGTACACGGCGCGCCCACTCTAAAAACGAGGCTATTTACCTATGTTGTTACCCGATTGGGCTGTGTTGAACGCAGCCATTGACTGGCTTGCAAACGGCTTGTGGAACCTGTCCTGGTGGGAAATCGTGTTGTACACGTTGGTCACCACCCACATCACCATTGCCAGCGTAACCATCTACCTGCACCGCCACCAGGCGCACCGGGCGATGGATCTGCACGCCATTCCGTCGCATTTCTTCCGCTTCTGGCTTTGGCTGGGCACGGGCCAGGTCACCAAGGAATGGGTGGCGGTGCACCGTAAGCACCACGCCAAGTGCGAAACCAAGGACGATCCACACAGCCCGCACGCGCACGGTATCGAAACCGTGTTCTGGACCGGTGCCGAGCTGTACCGCAAAGAAGCGAAGAACCTGGAAACCGTCGCCAAGTTCAGCCATGGCTGCCCGAACGACTGGATCGAGCGCAATTTGTACACCCGTTTCAGCTGGCAAGGCGTGGGCCTGATGCTGATTCTGAACCTGGCCATGTTCGGTATTGCTGGCCTGTCGGTCTGGGCGGTGCAGATGATCTGGATCCCGGTGACGGCAGCCGGCATCATCAATGGCATTGGCCACTACTGGGGTTACCGCAACTTTGAAGCGCCGGACGCGAGCACCAACATCTCGCCCTGGGGCATCATCATCGGCGGTGAAGAGTTGCACAACAACCACCACACCTACCCCACCTCGGCCAAGTTTTCGGTCAAGCCATATGAATTCGATATGGGCTGGGTCTATATCAGCATGATGGAGAAGATCGGCTGGGCCAAGGTCAAGAAGACGCCGCCCAAGCTGCAACTTGGCGCCATCAAGCCCGTGGCCGACGAAAAGACGTTGGAGGCACTGATCGCCAACCGTTATGAGGTCATGGCCGGTTACGCCCGTGAGCTCCGCCAAGCCTGCAAGGCTGAACTGGAAACGCTGAAGGCCCACAAGGGTGACCTTTCTGCATTGCAAGCTGCTAAGCGCTGGATGCACCGCGACGCTGAAAAAGTGCCTGCGGCTGCCCAGCCTCAGTTGGCCCAGGCCCGTGCTGCCCACCCCGTGCTGGACAAAATGGTGGTGATGCGCGAAGAGCTGCGCCAGATGTGGCTGAACACCTCGCAGTCGCGTGAGCAGCTGACGGCCGATCTGCAAGCCTGGTGCCACCGCGCCGAAAGCAGTGGCATTGCTGCTCTGCAAGAGTTTTCGCAAAAGCTGCGCGCTGCGCACGCCTGATAGCGGTTCCCGGCGTACCGGGGACGTAAAAAAACCCGCTGCGGCGGGTTTTTTTACGTCTGAACTAGGCCATTTATCTACGCTCTACCCCCATACGTCCAACGGCGGGTCCATGGCCACGGCGCGCAAGATGTCGGAGCGCGATACGAAACCTATGACCTTGCCAATCTCATCTACTACCGGCAGGCCCGGCAGTTCGGTATCCAGCAGCACCCGGGCTACCCGGCGGATGTCGGTTTCGGCCGAGACGCTGGCTATTGGCGTCCACATGGCAGTGGAGACCGGCTGCGCCATGCGGGTGGCCCAGTAGTCGGGTGCACTGGGCGGGCCGGATGTGTTGGGGGTCAAGTCGGTGCGGTACAGGTCGGCACGTAGCAACATGCCCACCAACTGGCCATTCGTGTCCAGCACTGGAGCTTGGCCAATTCTTTTTCGAGCCAGCAGGTCTGCCGCATCGAATAGCAGGGTATTGGCCTGGATGGTGGTGGCGGGCTGGGACATCAGCTGCGCGACATGGGTCAGCGGCTGGCGAGGCGTGTCCGGCTGGGCGGCCTGCGCGTAGGCCGCCAGAGCCGGGTTGGGCAGCGGTTTGTGCGTGTGCTCTTGCTCCGTAGGAGCTTCCACTTCCTGGGGGAGTTCGGGCAGGATCTCCAGCTCATTGTTTTCGATACGGTGCATGCGCGCCACGGCGTGTACCTGGTCGATATGGCGCAACTGCTCTACGGTGCCTGTGAACACCCTGCCCGAAACCCCGTAGACCGAAAACATGTCTAAAACCCTCCTGCGTGGCGCAAAGTACCATATTGCGCAGGTGGGTGGAAGGCCTATTCCGCTTCCGCCTCGCAGTGGGACTGTACCGCCGCCAGGGTGTACCCACCCGCATCTTCCACCCAGCCTACGACCTGGAGACGCTCAGGTTTGGCGCCTTCCGGTACGGACATGGCGCGCAGCTCTTGCCTGCTACTGCCCGGGTTGCCCCAGTCCAGCACCAGTGCGTTGCGTACCAGGTTGCGTGGGATCGGCGTACCGTCTTCTCCGGCTGGGATGCTTTCTACCAACACCAGCCAGGCCGTCAACGGCTCGGTGGGCGTGTCTGCCGGCAGCAACGCGATGGAGGTGCCTACGTAGCCGCTCAGAAGCGGCCCACGTGCGACGCGCAGTTTTGGCTGCGTCTGCAGTGGCGCTGAGGTGGCTGCGTTGCTCGCTGCCTGCTGCCGGGCTTGCATGCGCTCCAGGCCTTCTGGGCGGGCTGCGGCCGACAGGGGTGCATCTTCGCCCAGCGCGCCTGGCAGTATCCAGTCGAGCGCAATGGCCTGCGGGCTGGGAGGTGCGGTTTGGGGATTGCTCCAGCAGGCTTCGCAGTCGGCGCTGATGAAGCGGTCGCGTATGGCCTGGAATGCCGGTTGTCCATCGCTGGAGCAGCTGGATTGGGCAACGGCAGGCTGGCCCAGGGCCAGGATCAGTGCAGCGAACAGGGTGGCGGGGCCGACGGCAAGTCTGGGTTTCATGGGGGTTCCTACAATCGACATATGTTCTCAGCAAATACACCTTTGGTCGCAGAAAATTCGCCGCTCTTACACAACCTGAACCCGGAGCAGCTGGCCGCAGTGACCTTGCCGACCGGGCACGCGCTGATTCTGGCCGGGGCCGGCTCGGGCAAGACCCGGGTGCTGACCACCCGCATCGCCTGGCTGCTGCAGACCGGACGCGTCACGCCCGGCGGCATTTTGGCGGTGACCTTCACCAACAAGGCTGCCAAGGAGATGGTGGTCCGCCTGGGCACCATGCTGCCCATCAACGTGCGTGGCATGTGGATCGGCACCTTCCACGGCTTGTGCAACCGCCTGCTGCGCGCGCATTACAAGCTGGCCAACCTGCCGCAGTCCTTTCAGATTCTGGACACCCAGGACCAACTCAGCGCCATTAAGCGGCTGATGAAGCAGTTCAATATCGACGACCAGCAGTACCCCGCCAAGCAGACCCAGTGGTTCATAGGCAACTGCAAGGAAGAGGGCTTGCGTCCCAGCATGGTCGAGTCGCGCGACCCGCAAACTCGCAAGAAGGTAGAAATCTATGCGCTGTATGAAGAACAATGCCAGCGCGAAGGTGTGGTCGATTTCGGCGAGCTGATGCTGCGTAGTTATGAACTGCTGCGCGACCATGACGCGGTGCGTGACCACTACCAACGCCGCTTCCGCCATATCCTGATCGACGAGTTCCAGGACACCAACAAGCTGCAGTACGCCTGGATCAAGATGCTCAGCGGCTATGGCGAGAAAGACCTCGCCGCCGGCACCTCCATTCCCGGCGGCAGCGTGCTGGCCGTGGGCGACGACGACCAGAGCATCTACGCCTTCCGCGGCGCGCGGGTGGGCAATATGGCCGACTTTGTGCGCGAATTCGGCGTCACCCAGCAGATCAAGCTGGAGCAAAACTACCGCAGCTTCAGCAACATCCTGGATTCGGCCAACCACCTCATCAGCCACAACAGCAACCGCCTGGGCAAAGACCTGCGCACTGACCAGGGCCCCGGCGAGCCCGTGCGCGTGGTGGAGAGCCCGCGTGACCTGGACGAAGCCCAGTGGATCGTCGATGAAATCAAGCAGTTGGTCCGCGACGGAATGGAGCGCAAGGAAATCGCCGTGCTCTACCGCAGCAATGCGCAAAGCCGGGTGATTGAAACCACGCTGTTCAACTCCGGCATTCCCTACCGCGTGTATGGCGGCCTGCGCTTCTTCGAGCGGGCTGAAATCAAGCACGCTCTGGCCTATCTGCGCCTGCTGGAGAACCCCAACGACGACACCAGCTTTCTGCGCGTGGTCAACTTCCCACCGCGCGGCATTGGAGCCCGCAGCCTGGAGATACTGCAGGACGCGGCCCGCGCCAGCGGCTGCTCGCTGCACGACGCGGTCAGCGCGATTCCCGGCAAGGCCGGCGCCAATTTCGGTGCCTTCGTCGCCAAGCTGGACGTGCTGCGCGAGCAGACCGCCGGCAGCAGCCTGGCCCACATCATCAAGCTGGTGCTGGAACACAGCGGTCTGATGGCCCACTTCAAAGCCGACCGCGAGGGCGAAGACCGGGTGGAAAACTTGGAAGAACTGGTTAACGCTGCCGAGAGCTTTGTGTCCCAGCAAGGCTTTGGCCGCGACGCCATCGCGCTGCCGGTGGACGAACTCAGCCAGTCGCCGGTCAGCCAGGGGCTGGACCCGAACGCCGCGCCGGCCGATGGCTTCCTGGACCAGGACAGCGGCGAAACCCTGTCGCCGCTGGCTGCCTTCCTGACCCACGCCGCCCTGGAGGCCGGAGACAACCAGGCCCAGGCTGGCCAGGACGCCGTGCAGCTGATGACCGTGCACTCGGCCAAGGGCCTGGAGTTCGACGCGGTGTTTGTCGGCGGCATGGAAGAGGGCCTGTTCCCGCATGAGAACTCGCTCAGCGACCGCCAGGGCCTGGAGGAAGAGCGCCGCCTGATGTATGTCGCCATCACCCGCGCGCGCCAGCGCCTGTACCTGAGCTTCTCGCAAAGCCGGCTGCTGCACGGCCAGACCCGCTACAACCCGCGCAGCCGCTTCTTTGAGGAGCTGCCCGAATCTGCGTTGAAGTGGATCACCTCCAAAAGCGCGGGCTACGGCACATCCAGCTTTGCTCCTAAATTCGGAGCTGGTAGCGCAGGTGGATACAGCGCTGGAGGCCGATTCAATAAAGAAGATGCGCCCTTTGCCAGCCCACCCGTGCCGCCGCAAAAAGAGGCACCCAGCCACGGACTGCGTGTCGGCATGAAGGTCTTCCACACCAAGTTCGGCGAAGGCAAGGTCAATTTGCTGGAAGGCAAGGGCGACGACGCGCGCGCGCAAATCAACTTCCCACGCCACGGCGTGAAGTGGCTGGCGCTAAGTGTTGCGAAATTGACACCCGTGCCTTGATACACACGGTATCTGTTGTGTATCCGGTTTGTGTCTTCTGGCTGTCATACAGCGGGCGCAGCATGCTTGTGTTGAAGCCACAGAACACTCCAGGAGCGCACCATGACCGACCTGACCGAATTCCACGTAGGCGACTGCGTCGTCTCGTTGTTTGCCAAACCCATGATTGATGGCACCTGGTTGGCCCGCGTTGGCATCGCCCAGCACTACGGCATGCCCATCCCCTGTCAGCGTACCCTGAGCTTCGACAACCCCTTCATGTCCGAAGACTCTGCCCTGGCCCATGCCCGCGAGCAAGGCCTGCGCATCGCACGGGACCCAGTGGCGTTTTTGCAGATGGGTGCTTGACGGTTGGTTTTCCAGTAGTTGGATGGCGGCCTTTGTCTCCAAGGCACAGGCCTCCCGGGTTTAGGATGGCAAGCTATGGATTGCTCAAGCCTGCTTGCCTTATGAACGAATGGAAAGACCTGCTTAGCCATTGGCGACCTGCATTGGTTCAAATGGCCACCCAAGCTGGAGCGACGGACCACGCGCATGATCTCAACCACTTGGAGCGCGTGTGGGCTACGGCCAAGACTTTGCTGTCCTCGCATCCACAGGCCGACCCGCTGGTGGTGATGGCGGCTTGCTACCTGCACGACCTTGTTAATCTGCCCAAGAACCACCCTGCGCGGCCACAGGCATCGCGGCTTTCTGCACAGCATGCCCAGGCGGAGCTGTCGAAGCTGGGGTTTCCGCAGGACACATTGAGGGGCGTGGTGCACGCCATTGAAGCGCACAGTTTTTCCGCTGCCATACGACCTGAAACGGTTGAGGCGAAGATCGTCCAAGATGCGGACCGCCTGGACGCTTTAGGGGCAGTGGGGTTGGCGCGCATGTTCCACATTGGTGGGCAGTTGGGGCGATCGTTGGCGCACCCCACCGACCCCCTTGCGCAAGGCCGCCCGCTGGACGATGTGCGTTACACCCTTGACCACATCGAGAACAAGTTGCTCCATCTGCCTGCCAGTATGCAGACGGAGGCGGGCCGGCTGTTGGCGCAATCCCGTGTGCAACTGCTCATTCGCTTTCGGGACCAATTTGCGCAGGAGTGGCTGGGGTAATTGAGAGAATCGCCGTAGCCGGCTGCAGCCGGGGTGCGAATGGCGCTTGCTTTTTGGAAGTGATGGGGATTCACTTGCATAGAATAATTCAACTATCATTGAATTATGGAAGTATCAAACATCTCCGAAGCCAGCGCAGTACAGGCGCTGGCGGCACTGGCACAGGTGCAACGCTTGCGTGCCTTTCGGGCGCTGGTGGTTGCGGGCGCTGAGGGGCTTACGCCCAGTGCCATGGCCGAGCAGCTGGGGGTGGCGCCTAGCGCGCTGTCGTTCCACCTCAAAGAGTTGACGCATGCCGGCTTGATCGCCAGTGAGCCGCGCGGGCGCAACCTGATTTACCGCGCTAACTTTGACCAAATGAACGCCTTGCTCGGCTACCTGACCGAGCATTGCTGCCAGGGCGCAGACTGCGGAGCCCCTGATGCCTGCTGTTAAACCCGGCACGCCGCCGAGCCTGCCGCAGCAGTTGCTGGCCGAATGTCTGGGCACTGCTGCGTTGCTGTGCGCGGTGATTGGTTCTGGCGTGATGGCCGAGCGCCTGTGTGGCGGCAACGTTGGCCTGGCCTTGCTGGCCAATACCCTGACCACGGTGTTTGCGCTGTACGTGCTGATCGAGATATTCGGCCCGGTGAGCGGCGCGCACTTCAACCCGCTGGTAACTGTGCTTATGTGCTCAAAAGGCCAGTTGGCGCAGATAAAACCAGCGCGAGTAGCTCTTTATTTCATAGCGTTTCAGCTGCTGGGTGCGGTGCTGGGTGCCTGGCTGGCGCATGCGATGTTCGCGATGCCCCTGCTGCAGACCAGCCAGCATGTGCGCAGTGGCGCCGGCCAGTGGCTCGCCGAGGCGGTGGCTACTGCCGGCCTGGTGCTGGTCATACTGCGAGCGCCCAGCGGCAAGGCCAGCGCGCTGGTGGCCAGCTACATCGGCGCTGCCTACTGGTTTACCGCCAGCACCAGCTTTGCCAACCCGGCCGCCGTGCTGGGGCGCATGCTGAGCGACAGCTTTGCCGGCATCGCGCCAGCCAGCGCGCCTGGCTTTGTATTGGCCCAGTGCCTGGGCGCCCTGGTGGGCGCGGGCCTGGGCAGACTTTTAGAAACCTCTTCTGCAGGAGCACACCATGTCTGACACCACCATCTTCCACAACCCGGCCTGTGGCACCTCGCGCAATGTGCTGGCACTGATCCGCAATTCGGGCGTTGAGCCCACCGTGGTCGAGTATTTGAAAACCCCGCTGGACCGCGAAAAGCTGCTGGCCTTGCTCGCCCAGCTGGGCCTGCCGGTGCGTGCCGTGCTGCGAAAAAAGGGCACGCCCTATGAAGAGCTGGGGCTGGACAACCCGGCCCTTAGCGACGACGCCTTGGTCGACGCCATCGTCGCCCACCCCATCCTGCTGGAGCGGCCCATCGTCATCACGCCGCTGGGTGCCAAGCTGTGCCGCCCGTCCGAGGCGGTGCTGGACATCTTGCCCCAGCCGCAGCGAGGCGCGTTTGCCAAGGAAGACGGCGAAAAAGTCGTCAACGCCCAGGGGCAGCGCATTGCTTCCTAACCTGGACCCGGCACTTTTCGTGGTGCCCACGCAGGCTGCGTTGCAGCCTGCGGTGCCCAGCAGCCACCCGCCGCGCATCCTGCTGCTGTATGGCTCGTTGCGTGAGCGCTCGTTCAGCCGCCTGCTGACCGAGGAAGCTGCCCGCCTGTTGACCGCCATGGGAGCCGAGACACGGACCTTCGACCCGCATGGCCTGCCGCTGGCCGACGACGCGCCCGAATCGCACCCCAAGGTGCAGGAGCTGCGCGACCTGGTGCTGTGGAGCGAGGGCATGGTCTGGTGCAGCCCCGAGCGGCACGGCGCGATGACGGGGATCATGAAGACCCAGATCGACTGGATTCCCCTCAGCCAGGGGGCGGTGCGGCCCACCCAGGGCAAGACGCTGGCGGTGATGCAGGTCAGCGGCGGTTCGCAGTCTTTCAACGCGGTGAACCAGCTGCGCGTGCTGGGCCGCTGGATGCGCATGCTGACCATCCCCAACCAATCGTCGGTGGCCAAGGCTTTTCTGGAGTTCGACGAAGCCGGGCGCATGAAGCCCTCGGCCTATTACGACCGGGTGGTGGATGTGATGGAAGAGCTGGTGAAGTTCACTCTGCTGACGCGCGACGCCACGCCGTACTTGGTGGACCGCTACAGCGAGCGCAAGGAAAGCGCCGAGGCGCTGTCCCAGCGGGTAAACCAGAAATCACTTTAATTGCTATCAAGTTAAGAGCGGCTGACGTAGGCGAAATGTGCGCTAGCGCCTTGAATGGCTGGAAGCTTGGCGTGCATCCCAGTAGGCTTGGGTCGCATCCAGCATGTCACCCAGCCCGAGCATGGGGTAACCCAAATCTTTCTGCGCCAGACGGGAATCCGCCAGCATGGTGCGCGTCAGCACAGCGGCCAGTCCGGGCGTGATGGACGGCTTTTTACCGCTGAACAGCGCGCCTATATGTGCCAGCGCCGCCACGGTGGTGAGCACGCTGTTCGGCATCGTTGATGCCACCGGTTTGGCGTGGACGCGGCGGGCCACGTCGGCAAACACCTGCAGGTAGCTGGCATCTTCGCCGCCCAGCACATAGCGCCGGGCGGGAGCCGGGTGCGTGGCCGCCGCAATGTGCGCCTGGGCGACAGCCGAGACGCCGCAAAAGCTGGCCCGGCCGCGCGGGGCAGCCCGCATCTTGCCCTGGGCGGCATCGTCAAACAGGCCGATCCAGCCGTTCGCATCGTAGGGGCCCAAGATGTGGGCCGGGTGCAGGCTGACCACCGATAACCCGTTGTGCGCGGCCTGGCTGAGCAGTGTGTCGGCCAGCAGCTTGGTGCGCAGATACGGGTTGCGGATGGTGCTGGGCTGCAGCGGCGTGTGTTCGTGGATGGGCCTGTCGCTGTCCTGGAACACGCCCAGCGTGGATGTCATCACCACGCGGCGGGCCTGGCGCTGGTGGGCCGCGTCCAGCAGGCCCTGGGTGGCGGCCACGTTGTCGCGCAGCAGCCGCTGCGCGTCGCCGGACCACATCGAGGTATTGCCGGCCAGATGGAATACGGCGTCGGCCCGCGCGGGCATGGCCGCCGCCACGCTGGCGGCATCTTCCAAAGTGCCTTGGCGCACCGTCAGCCCGCGTTGCTGCATCCACGCTGGAGCGGCGCTGCGTACCAGCGCATGCACCGACCAGTGGTCTTTGAGTAGCGCCTCCACCAGGTTGCGCCCGACGAAGCCCGCTGCGCCTGTCACAAATGCTGTCTTTACCAATTCAAACCTCCAGATGGCAGAAGCCCAGACTGTAGGCAGGGGCTGGCTACACTGGTATGCATGCAAATCCGTTTAGCATCTTTGCAAAACCAGCAGGTGAACTGGGATGATCTGCGTCTGCTGATCGTGGTGGCGGGCCATCCGTCTTTGCTGGAGGCCGGGCGGGTGCTGGGCATTGCGACCACCACCGTGTCGCGCCGCCTAGCCGCGCTGGAGGCTGGCGTGGGCGCGCAACTGGTGCACCGAACCCATGTGGGAACCGTGTTGACCGTGGCGGGCAAGGCGTTGGTCGCGGCCCTGGAGCCACTTGCGCTGGAGCTGGAGGCTGCATTGCGGCAAAGCGCGGGTGCCGACAGCCAGATAGAAGGCGCCATCAAGGTCTCGGTTGCCGAAGGCCTGGTGCCCTTGACCCTGGAGGCTATTCAGTCCTTCCGCACGGCGCATCCGGGCGTGGTGTTTGAGCTGGACGCATCGCACCGCAGCCTGGACATGGGCAAAAACGAAGCCGATGTGGCGGTGCGCATGCTCCGGCCCAAGTCGGACGGCCTGGTGGTGCGGCGCATCGGCCCGGTGCATTTTGGTGTCTACATGTCCAGCCAACTGCCGCTGGCCCGGTCCGCACAACGTGGGGCGGGCCTGCTGGCGCGCATGGAAGGCGTGGTGCTCGGCGGCGAACTGGCGGGGCTGAAGGAAACGGTGTGGCTGAGTGCATGCGTGCGTGCTGTAGCGCTGCAAACGGAAACCTTGGGCTCGTTGATCGACGCTGTGCGGCGCGGCATTGGCGTGGGGGTGATTCCGGATGAACTGGTGCAGGCCGATAGCCGCCTGCGCCGGCTGTGCGACTGTGAAGCCGTGCCGCAAAAAACACTCTGGCTGGTAATGCACCAGCGTACCGCGAAGCTGCCGCGAATTCGGCTGTTTGCCGACCACATGACGGCGCATTTGCGCGCTGCTTCGGCAGGCGCCGGCGCCGCTGTGACGCCATAGGGTGAATAGACCGCCAGCGCAGATAAAACCTGCGCAGGCAGCTTCTAATTTCATAGCAAGCAGCTCAGGCCTTGCCGCTGACCTCGTGGCCCGCATTCGGCGCCAGCCGCAAGGACCATGCGGCTGCCACGGCCATCAGCGCGGCACCGGCCAGCTGGGCGTGCTGGAAGTCGGCCAGCCCCAGGGCCGCCGCACCGCGCAGCTGCTGGAACAGGGCCAGGGCCAACGCGGCAAAAGCCACACCCAGCGTGGCACCCACCTGTGCCGACATGGCAGACAAAGTGCTGGCACCGGCGCGCTGCTCGGCGTGGATGTCGGCAAAGGCCAGGGTGGACACCGTGGTGAAGTGCATGGAGCGCGTCATGCCCGCGATGAACAGTACCGGGTAGACCAGGGCCATGGGCTGGCCCGGCGCCAGCAGGCCGCAGGCCGCCATGGCCGCTGCGCACAGGGCGCCATTCACCGTCAAAACCCGGCGAAAGCCGAAGCGGCGCAGCACCGGCGTGGTGGCACTCTTCATCACCAGGTTGCCGCCCATGTAGACCAGGATCATCAGCCCGGCCTGGAAGGCGTTCAAGCCAAAACCGATCTGGAACATCAGCGGCAGTAGGAACGGCGTGGCGTTGATCGCAATGCGTGCCAGCATCCCTGCAGACAGGGTGCTGATGGAAAAGCTGGGTACGCCCACGGCGCGCAGGTCCAGCATGGGCGTGGGGTGGCGCAGCGCGTGGCGTATTGCCAGCACCCCGGCAACGCCAGCGCAGCCCAGCCACAGCAGGGCGACCTGGGCCGAGCCTTGCACCTCGCCCAGCAGCGCCAGGCCATGCACCAGCCCGGCCAGTGCCACGGCGGTATACACAAAGCCGACCAGGTCGAATGGCGTGCGCTGGGCGGTTTCATTCGGCACATAGCGCAGTACCAGCCAGATGCCGACCAGGCCCAGCGGCAGGTTGATCAAAAAGATCCAGTGCCAGGACGCGTAGGTGGCGATCAACCCGCCCAGCGGCGGCCCTAGCACCGGGCCTATCAGCCCTGGCCAGGTGATCAGGCCCAGGGCTTCGATCAACCTGGCTTTGGGCGTGCTGCGCAGTACCACCAGCCGGCCTACCGGCGACATGAAGGCGGCGGCCATGCCTTGCATCGTGCGCGCGGCAATAAAGCTCCACAAATTGGGGCTGAGCGCGCACAGCAGCGACGACAGGGTGAACAGGGCGATGGCCCCGGCAAACAGCTTGCGCGTACCGAAGCGGTCGCTGGCCCAGCCAGCGGTGGGTACGAACACCGCCAACGCCACCAGGTAGGCCGAAATACTCAGGCTCAGGTCCAGCGTATGGGTGTGGAAGCTGGTGGCGATGGCCGGCAGCGCGGTGGTGACGATGGTGCTGTCCAGCGTCTCCATGAAGAAGGCCGTCGCCACGATCAGCGGAATACGGCGGGAGAAAGCAGGTGCTGCTGCGCTAGGGATGGGCATAGGTGAAAAGTGCCGCTAGCGCAGGTGGTATTTGCGCCGGCAGCTATGGTTTTGGTAGCTCTTCCAGGGTTTCGTCGGCCTCGAAGCTGTCGCGAAAGCTGAAGTACACCGAGCACATGAACATGCTGGTGGTCAGCAGGCTGACGGCGTAGGTGCCCATGACCAGCACTTCGCTCGAGTTCAGCAGCAGCGCCAGGATCTGCACCACGATGCCTTCGGCCATCACCACTGCGAACCAGGCCAGGCCGAACACCACGTAAGCGCCCTTGTTGCGCCAGCAGCCCACCAGGCTGAAGAACAGGCTTTTCACCGGCGCAATGCCGTGCCAGTGCGTCAGCGCCGGCGCGTGCCAGAAGGCCAGCGACAAGGGCAGATGCAAAAGCATGAACAAAAAGATGCCGCGCGGTAGCTCCATGCCCGCTGCGCTGCCGGCCGCCTCGTCCTGCGGGCCGTGCAGAAAGAACATGCGGGCGAATTCGCCGCCGTCCGCCAGCGCGGTCAGGGCCACGATCACGCAAAACCAGAAGGTGTAGATCAGGCCCAACACCAGCAGGGGCTTGGTGCTGGCTTGCGGACCGCGCAGGCCGGTGAGCAGTACCGTGGGCATGGGGAAGCTGCCCTGGCTGGCGCGCTGGGCCGCCGCCATCAGGCCCAGGCCCAGCGTGGGCAGCAGCATCAGCGACACCACGCTGCCCAGTATGGGCACCAGGTTCAGCACCGACAGCGTGGCCATGAACAGGAAGAACAGGCCGGTCAGTGCCAGCGGCTGTTTGAAGAACACCTGTATGCCCAGCCGCACCCACACAATGCCAGTGCGTGCCGAGACAATTTTGAGTTTCATGGAGAGCTTCGCGAGGTCAGAGCGTGATGGGGTGGGCCACGCGTTCGCGCAGAACACGTTCGAAATGGCCGGGGTCGTGGGGCTTCAGCATGGCTGCTTCACGCGGTAGATGCCAGTCCCACAGGCGCGAGATCCAGAAGCGCAGTGCGCCGGCGCGCAGCATGGCCGGCAGCAGTTGGCGCTCGGCAGCGGCCAGCGGGCGCACCGCGCAGTAAGCGTCTAAAAAGGCCTGGCAGCGTGCCGCGTCATTGGCGCCGCTGGCCAGATCGATGCACCAGTCGTTCAGGCACACGGCCAGGTCAAACAGCCAGGTGTCGATGCCAGCGAAATAGAAGTCGAAGAAGCCGCTGAGCTGCGGGCTGCCGTCCAACGTGTCGAACATCACGTTGTCGCGAAACAGGTCGGCGTGGATGGGGCCGCGCGGCAGGGCCACGTAGGCGCTGGATTCGGCAATGTGGTTCTGGTAGGCCAGCTCGCTTTGCAGCAGTTGGGCCTGGGCCGGCTCCAGGTGCGGCATAACCACGGGCGCGGTCTCGTTCCACCAGGGCAGGCCGCGCAGATTGGGCTGCGCCATGTCGAAGTCGCGGCCGGCCAGGTGCATGCGCGCCAGCATGTCACCTACGGCAGCGCAGTGCTGCACGCCCGGTGCCAGTTCGCTCTTGCCGCGCAGCTTGCTGACCACCGAGGCGGGCTTCTTCTTGACGGTGTGCAGGATGTTGCCGGTTTTCGTGGCCACCGGGTCGGGCACCGGTATGCCGCGCTGGGCCAGGTGCTTCATCAGGTGCAGGTAGAACGGCAGCTGCTCGAAGCTCAGCCGTTCGAACAGGGTGAGCACGAATTCGCCGCTCTCGGTGGTGACGAAGTAGTTGGTGTTCTCGATGCCGCCTTCGATGCCGCGCAGTGCGCTGACTTCACCCAGATCCAGTTGGCGCGCCAGCGCCTGTGCCTCTTTCAGCGAGACCTTTGTGTAGACCGCCATGGCTTAGAAGCTGATCAGTTTCCAGACCCGCTGGCCCACGCTGCCCGAGCCGCCATCGCGCTCGTCAATGCGGCGGTTGCGCGCGCCATTGGCTGGCACCACTTCATAGGCGGGCATGCCGTTGCTGGGCTGGACGCTGATGTTCTGCGTTTCACCACCCACGCGCAGTTCGCTGACGCGGGCGCCGGAGTCGATGACTTCAATGTGCTCAATGCGTTGGTCAATGGGCGGTGTGGGGGCAGCAGGTGCTGCGGCCCAGGCTGAACACATGCTCAGCAACAGGCTCAGAAAGACAAGGGGGAGGGATAGAAGGGCGCGCATGCGCACGATTGTAGGTGTATGCGCCAATGCTGATAGGCCAGCGTGGTGTTAAGCGGCCTAGTGGCCCGTGGGATAGACCCTGGACCAGGTCAGCATCAGCAGCGTGGCCGCCAGCGCCCAGCTGGCCGTGGCCGACAGCAGGGTGGTGGTCAGCGTGCAGCGCAGGCTCAGGGCGTAGACGGTCAGCAAATACACGGTGTAGGGCAGCAGCGACCACAGGCCGAACAAGGCGGTGGTGCGCAGATCGGCCATCGAGCGTTCGCTGCCCACGATGGCGTGGGCGATCAGCGCGAAGGTGGGAAACAGCGGAACCAGCCCGGCCACCACGAAATTCTTGGAGCGCGACAGCAGTGCAATTGCCAGCACCGCCAGCGCACCCAACAGGCATTTCAGAAACAAGGACAGCATGGGGCGGCTCAGCGGGTTGCGGGTGTGGCGGGCACCACGGGCGCCACGGGCTGCATCGCCGGTACGGCGGGGGCCGCGTTGGCGTCGGGCGCAGGCTCGTCAAAACCTATGCGTATCAGCTCGCCGTTCTCGGGGGGCTCGGTATAAGTCCAGTCGTTCAGCGCGTCGCGCATCACGCTGGAGGGCGCCTCGAACGGGGCTACCGGTACTCCCTTGAGTGCATGGCCCATGTAGTCGATCCAGATGGGCAAGGACAGCGTGGCACCAAAGGCGGTGCTGCCCAGGCTGCGCGGGGTGTCGTAGCCCATCCAGACCACGGTGGCCAGGGTGGGCTGGAAGCCGGCGAACCAGGTGTCTATCGCGTCGTTGGTGGTGCCGGTCTTGCCGTACAGGTCAGGGCGCTTCAGCGTGGCCTGGGCCTTGGCGGCCGTGCCGACGCTGGTGACGCTTTGCAGCAGGCTGTTGGTGATGAAGACGTTGCGCTCGGGGAGCACACGGTTTTCATCGGTCAGGGCGGGGGCGGGTGGCGCTTCGAACAGCAGCTTGCCCTGGGCATCGGTGATGCGCTCAATCACCACCGGCGGCAGCAGGTGTCCGCCGTTGGCGAATACCGAGTAAGCCGAAGCCAGCTGCAGCGGCGTGGTGCTGCCCGTGCCCAGCGCCAGCGTCAGGTTGTCGGGCTGCTTGTCGATGTCAAAGCCGAAGCGGGCCGCCCAGTCGCGGGCCGTTTGCACGCCCAGGAACTGCAGCAGCCGGATGCTGACCAGGTTGCGCGACTGGAACAGGCCCTGGCGCAGGCTGACCGGGCCCAGGAACTGGCCGTCATCATTCTGCGGGTTCCAGGCCGGTGCGCCGTTCGCAGCCGGCGTGTTCAATGGCGCGTCGTTCACCAGGGTGGAGGGCATCACGCCCTTGTCGATGCCGGCGGAGTAGATGAAGGGTTTGAAGCTGGAGCCTGGCTGGCGCGAGCCCTGGGTCACGTGGTTGAACTGCTGGTCGGAAAAGTCGAAACCACCCACCAGCGCACGCACCCGGCCGGTCTGCGGTGTCAGCGACACCAGGGCGCTTTGCACCTCGGGCCATTGCGATACGGCCCAGTAGCCGCCGCCCTTGCCGTCCTGGTGTTGCACGCGGATGATGGCGCCACGGCGCAGCGCCAGCGGGGCCTGGGCCTTGGCGCTCAGCGCGGGCTGGGCCCAGCGCAGGCCATCGCCCAGGATATGTAGCGTTTCGCCGGTGGCCAGGCGGGCCACCACTTCTTGTGGGCTGGCTTGCAGCACGATGGCCACGCGCAGGTCTTCGTCGTCGCTGTAGTCTTTCAGCGCCTGGGCAGCGGCAGCGTCTTCTTCGGTGGCGTCGGCCGGGGCGGCCGGCAGGTCTTCGTTTTCTTCGGGGCCACGGTAGGCCTGCTTGCGGTCATAGGCCAGCACACCCTTGCGCAGCGCCTGGTAGGCGGCCTGCTGGTCGGCGGCGATCAGCGAGGTATAGACCTTGATGCCCTGCGAATAGGCCTGCTGGCCGTAGCGCTCAAACACCGCCTGGCGCGCCATCTCGGCCACGTACTCGGCATGCACCGGCACCTGCAGCGGCGAGCGGATCACCAACTTTTGCTTGGTGGCGGCGTCGAACTGGGCCTGGTCGATCACGCCCACGCTGAGCATGCGGCCCAGCACCAGCTGCTGGCGCCGGGTGGCGCGTTCCATATTGCTGATGGGGTTGGCGAAGGCCGGGTTCTGCGGCAGGCCGGCCAGCATGGCCACCTCGGCCACGGACAGCTCGGGCAGCGTCTTGCCGAAGTACACCTGGGCGGCTGCGCTGAAGCCGTAGGCCCGGTGGCCCAGGTAGATCTGGTTCATGTACAGCTCCAGAATCTCGTCCTTGCTCAGGCTGTGCTCGATCTTGATGGCCAGCATGGCTTCTTTCAGCTTGCGCTCGGCCGTCTTGCGGTTGCTCAGAAAGAAGTTGCGAGCCACCTGCTGCGTGATGGTCGACGCGCCCTGGCGTCGCCCGCCCGTCAGGTTGGAGACCACGGCACGCAATATGCCGATGGGGTCGATACCGCTGTGCTCGCGAAAGCGTGCGTCTTCCACCGCCAGCAGGGCGTCCTGCATCAGCTTGGGGATTTGTGCGATGGGCAGGAAGTCACGCCGCTCGGAGCCAAACTGCGCAATCTCCACGTTGTCGCTGGTGTAGACCTGCATGGCCTGCTGGGGCTGGTAGCTGGTCACCTTGTCCAGCGGCGGCAGGCCGGGGTAGTACCAGACGGCTGCAATCGCCAGCACCAGCGTGCCGATCACGCCCAGGCCCAGGCAGACCCATATGGCGGTGAGCCAGAGCTTGCCGGTTTGGGCGCGGGGCGGTACGGGATGGGAGGAGGAAAAGGTGGAGGAGCTTGGGGTCATGTCAGCTATGGCGCGCGCGCCGGTTGGGGCACGGGCACGGGCGCTCTGAATGCGGATAGTGGACGTTCCGTCGCGTGGGCGAGCGGGCTGGCATCGGAGTGGCGGCGGGCCCTGCAAAGATCGGGCAAGTTAATGGGGCGGCTCCGGGGTCGGTCGTTGCGGAGCTTAGCGGCTGGCTGTGAAGGGAGTGTAAAGCGGGGTGCCGGACCCCATGCAAGCATTTGTAATGCTATTGAATTGGTAGCTGCTCGCGCAGGTAAATTATGCGCTGGAGCCGTATTTTTTATAAAAATAGAGCCTGGCAAAATACCTGCCCGCGATGCGCTGCGGGCGGTGCGCGGCTCGCCTGAGGGCTGAAAGGGCCTGCGCTGGTATGCTAGGGCTTACCCCAGTTGTGAGCGATTAATGCACGCCAGAGTTTGATAATCGCACGGGATGCAGGTCCGCTGTATGGCGATTTGCCCTTGTCGCCACTACATTCTGCTTCGCACTGCGGCCAGGTCTGGCCGCTAACGGACCATCTGAACGCTGGCGCGACCGCACCCTTCGCCCTCTGTATGGCATGCGCCGCTTGCAGCACAACGTTCACCCACCCAGGAGACATGCATGAGCACCACCGCCGGCGATTCACGCGCCAAGCACCAGTCGAAGAAGGCCACAGCCAGTGGCTGGATCGGCTCGGCGCTGGAGTATTACGACTTCTTCATCTACGCCACTGCGGCGTCGCTGATCTTTCCGCAGATCTTTTTCCCCAAGGGCGACCCCACCACCGCCATCATCGCCTCGCTGGCCACCTATGGCGTGGGCTATGTGGCGCGCCCCATCGGGGCCTTCTTTCTGGGCCACTGGGGCGACACCCAGGGCCGTAAGAAAGTGCTGATCATCTGCATGTTCCTGATGGGCTTTTCCACCGTGGCCGTGGGCTTGCTGCCAACCTATGAACAGGTGGGTCTGTGGGCGCCTGCGCTGCTGGTGATCCTGCGTTTGATCCAGGGCTTTGCCGTGGCGGGGGAAATCTCCGGCGCCAGCTCGATGATTCTGGAGCACGCACCGTTCGGGCGCCGTGGCTTCTTCTCCAGCTTCACGCTGCAGGGCGTGCAGGCGGGGCAAATTCTGGCGGCGGCGGTGTTCCTGCCCTTGGCGCACTTCATGCCCACCGAAGCCTTCAACACCTGGGGCTGGCGCATACCTTTCATCCTGAGCTTCCTGGTCATCGTGGCCGGCTACATCATCCGCCGTGAAGTGGACGAAACCCCGGCCTTCGCCGAAGAAGGCGCCCACGGCAAGGTGCCCAAGGCCCCCATGGTCCAGGCCGTGACCGAGAGCTGGCGCGACATGCTGCGCGTGATGTGCTGCTCGCTGATGAACGTCATCCCCGTAGTCACCACCATCTTCGGTGCGGCCTATGCTGTGCAGCCCGGCTACGGCATCGGCTTCGAGAAAGACGTGTACCTGTGGATTCCGGTGATGGGCAATATCGTGGCCGTGCTGGTGATCCCCTTTGTGGGCAACCTGTCGGACAAGATTGGCCGCCGCCCGCCCATCATCATTGGCGCGCTGGGCTCGGGCCTGCTGTCGTTCGGCTATCTGTACGCCATCAGCGTGCACAACGTGCCCCTGGCCATCGGCATGTCGCTACTGATGTGGGGCGTGGTGTACCAGGGCTATAACGCCGTGTTCCCCAGCTTCTACCCCGAGATGTTCCCCACCCGCACCCGAGTCTCCGGCATGGCCATCTCGCAAAACCTGGGTACGCTGGTGACGGCCTTGTTGCCGGCTCTGTTCACCTATGTGGCGCCCCCCGGTGCGATGAACATCCCGTTCACCATTGGCTCCATCACCCTGGCCGTGACGGTGATTGCCGCCATCTCCGCCTGGACCGCCCGCGAAACCTACCGCGTGCAGATGGTGGACCTGGGCAACCCCGACGCCGTGCCCGTGCCCAAGAAGGCCTACGACGCCGCCCGTGAAAAGCTGATCGCCACCGCAGAGGCCCGCGCCTAAGTCTGCTGGATACAGCCTCCTTTTAGCTGCCCGCGTAGATGTAGTCTGCGCCGGCAGCTATTTTTCTTATAGCGGGTTATCCTGCGGGTTTGGCTTTGTGTAGACCGCATGCTGAACCGCCCACTCCCCCTTTTATTAACCACCGGCAGCCTGCTGGGCCTGGGCTTTCCTTTGGGCAAGCTGGCGGGTGTGGCCGGTATTGCACCCATCGTCTGGTCCTGGGTCATGGCGGTCGGCGCGGGGCTGGTGTTGCTGCTGGCCTTGCGGCTGGGCCGCGTGCGGCTGCCGATGGACGCACGCCACCTGCGTTACTACCTGGTGACGGGCACGGTGTCCAACGCGCTGCCCAATCTGCTGGTGTTCAGCGCCATGCCGCACCTGGGTGCGGGCTTCATCTCCATCTTCTTTGCGTTTTCGCCCATCGTGACCCTGGTGTTGCACAGCCTGCTGCAGCGTCGGCGCCCCGGTGCCTTGGGAGCGGCGGGCATTGCCCTGGGCTTTGCCGGGGCGCTGGTCATCGTGCTGTCTAAAGGCCGTGTGGACACGCCCGGTGGCGGCGCGGCCCTGTGGCTGGCGCTGGCTTTTTTGATTCCGCTGCTGCTGGCCTGCGGCAATATCTACCGCACGCTGGCCTGGCCCGCTGGCACCAGCGGTCTGGCCCTGGCTGCGGGTACCAACCTGGGGGCTGGCGCTGTGTTGGGTGTGCTGTCCCTGCTGTGGACCGGCAGCCTGCCGCTATCGGCCGCCCTGGCCGTGCCCGGTCTGCTGCTGGCCCAGGTCGCCATCAGCGCGGCCATGTTTGCCGTGTTCTTCCGCCTGCAAAGCGTGGGCGGGCCGGTGTACCTGAGCCAGATCGGCTACGTGGCTGCCGCCGTGGGCTTGGGCACCGGCACCTTGGTGCTGGGCGAGCACTATGGCCTGCTGACTTGGCTGGGGGCGGTCGTGGTGGCTGTGGGTGTGCTGATGACGACGCGGGCGCAGCAGGCTGGGCGATAGTGCATGCTTTAGGTCTCCAGCGTAATAAATACCTGCACTAGCAGCTATCTAAAGAATAGCAAATTCATTTCTTGCCCGGGCAGTTCTCCATCGCAAACCGCAGCAGCGCCGCGCTGCTATCCAGCCCAAAGCGCTGGCGGATGTTGGCGCGGTGGGCGTCCACGGTGCGTGAGTCGATCGCCAGCGTCCGCGCGATTTCCTTGCTGGTCAGGCCCTGGGCTACCAGGGCCAGCACCTCGGTTTCGCGGGCGGTCAGGGCGGGTTGCTGCTGGCGCCGGTCTAGGGCGCGTTTCAGGCCGGCGGGGTAGTGGGTGGCGCCGCCCATCACGGCTTCAATCGCCTTGACCAGTTCAGCCGCTTCGGATTCTTTCAGCACAAAGCCCTGTGCGCCCGCGTCGAAGGCTTGCAGCATGTGCTCGTCTTGCGTGGATGCGGTGAACACCACATAGCGGATGTCCGGCTGGCGCTGGCTCAGCTGCTGTATCAGCTGGATGCCGCTGGTGGGCTTCATCTGCAGGTCGGTCAACACGATGCTGGGGGCGTGCTGCTCGGCCAGCACCAGGGCTTCCTCGGCGCTGCCGGCATCGGCGACCACCTGCATGGGCGGGCCATAGGCGCCTAGCAGTGCGCTCAGGCTTTGGCGCACGATGGGGTGGTCGTCCACGATCAGCAGGCGGATGGTTGGGGTGGTGGTCATCAGAGTTTCAATACGTGGGGCGGCAGGCTGGCGCTGAGCAGGGTGGCGCCGGGCGCGGACGTGATGCTGAACTGGCCGCCCAGCATCTCGATGCGCTCGCGCATATTCGTCAGGCCCAGGCCAGCGCGCACCTGGCGCAGGCTGGCCTGCACGTCGAAGCCTGCGCCGTCGTCGCGCACCTGCAGCGCCAGGCCGGCGGGGCCGTGCTTCAGCTGCAGGTCCACATGCTGGGCCTTGGCGTGTTTTTCCACATTGCCCAGCGCTTCCTGCGCCACGCGGAACAGGGCGGTGGCCACGGCCTCGGGGATGGGCGGCAGCGTGGCCACCTGGGCCGTGACCTGGATGCCGCTGCGCTCGCCAAATTCGCGGGCGGTCTGCTCCAGCGCGCTGGCCAGGCCCAGGTCGTCCAGCAGGGTGGGGCGCAGGTCATGGGATATGCGGCGCACGTCGCGCATCACGGCCTGCAGCAGGCCCACGCCCTGGCGCAGAGTGGGGGCAGCGTCGCTGCCGGCGCGCTCCAGCTGCAGCAAGGCCGATTCGGCGACAAACTTCACCGACACCAGCTGCTGGCTGATGCCGTCGTGCAGCTCGCGGGCCACGCGGGCGCGTTCGTCTTCTTGCGAGTGCACCACTTTTTGCGCCATGGCACGCAGCTTGTCGTCGGCGGCGCGCTGCTCGTAAATGTTCAATGCCAGGCCGCCGCCCGCCACCAGCAGCAGTGCCGCAGAGGCAATCAGCAGGATCTGGTTGCGCGTCTTCTGCACCGCCAGGGCGGTGGACTGGGTGATCAGCGCCTGGGTTTCCTGCAGGTGGTCCAGGTACAGGCCGGTGCCCACCACCCAGCCCCATTCGGGCACCAGTTCCACATAGCCCAGCTTGCGCTCCTCGCGCCCGGTGGAGGGGCGGTTCCAAAGATAGTCCACAAAGCCGCCGCCGGCCTGGGCTTGGCGCACCAGCTGCTGGATGATGGGGGCGCCCGCGCCGTCGTGCAGCTCCCACTGGGGGCGGCCCTCCAGGTCGGGCAGGCGCGGGTGCATCAGGCTCTTGCCCTGCAGGTCGTAGACGAAGAAGTAGTTGTCGTTGCCAAAGTCCATGCGGCGCAGCAGGTCCAGCGCCTGCTGCCGGGCCTGCGGCGTGTCACGGGCCCGCTCGGACAAATGGGCCACCGCCCGCCGCCCGGCCTGCACAAAGTGCTTCAGCTCGTCCTTGCGCGCCTGCAGCAGGATGGGCTGCATGGCGGCGATCTGGTCCTGCGCCAGCTGGTCGGACTGCTGGCGCACCACCCACACCACGGCGGCAATTGCCAGCACCAGCGGCACGGCGGCCAACAGCAGCACCATGGCGCGTAAATGCAAGCGGAATCGGAGTTCACCCATGCGTTGATTTTGAACCAGCTACGCCTGGGGAAAACCATTACGTAATCACTCCGTAACTCTCCTGCAAGCACACCAATGCGCCACCGCGCCGAGCGTTCGACACTGTGCGTTCGCACATCCGTTCCACCTAACAAGAGCAGAGACAATGGACACCCTCACCAAAAATCCCCTGGCCCGCACGGCGCTATGGGCGCTGATCGCCCTCGGCGGCGCTGGCGCCCTGGCCACCATCGCGCTGCACCGCGGCGAAACCATCAACGCCCTGTGGGTGGTGGTGGCGGCGCTGGCGGTCTACCTCATCGCCTACCGTTTCTACAGCCAGTTCATCGCCAAGCATGTGCTGTCGCTGGACGCGAACCGCGCCACACCGGCCATGCGCCACAACGACGGGCTGGACTATGTGCCGACCAATAAGTTCGTGCTGTTTGGCCACCACTTCGCGGCGATTGCCGGCGCCGGCCCGTTGGTCGGCCCGGTGCTGGCCGCGCAGATGGGCTACCTGCCCGGCATGCTGTGGATCTTGGCCGGCGTAGTGTTTGCCGGCGCGGTGCAGGACTTCATCGTGCTGTTCATTTCGACACGGCGCGACGGTCGGTCGTTGGGCGACCTGATCAAGTCCGAGCTGGGGCCTATCCCCGGCGTCATCGCCTTGTTCGGCACCTTCATGATCATGGTCATCATCCTGGCGGTGCTGGCGCTGATCGTCGTCAAGGCGCTGGCCGACAGCCCCTGGGGCACGTTCACTGTGGCGGCTACCATTCCGCTGGCGCTGTTCATGGGCATCTACACCCGCTATATCCGCCCGGGGCGCATCGGCGAGGTGTCGGTGATCGGCGTGGTGTTCCTGATCGCGGCCATTGTGGTCGGCGGCCAGGTCGCGCAGAGCGCCGAGTGGGCGCCCATGTTCACCTTCGACGGCAAGCAGCTCACCTGGATGCTGATCGGCTACGGCTTCGTGGCCTCGGTGCTGCCGGTGTGGCTGCTGTTGGCGCCGCGCGACTACCTGTCCACCTTCTTGAAGATCGGCGCCATCGTGGCACTGGCCATTGGCATTGTTATTGTGGCGCCGGACCTGAAGATGCCGTCCACCACGCGCTTCATCGACGGCAGCGGCCCGGTCTGGGCCGGCGGCCTGTTCCCCTTTTTGTTCATCACCATCGCCTGCGGTGCGGTGTCGGGCTTCCACGCGCTGATCTCGTCGGGTACCACGCCCAAGCTGATCGAAAACGAAAGCCACGCCCGCTTCATCGGCTACGGCGCGATGCTGGTCGAGTCCTTCGTCGCCATCAT
>JAPLPK010000194.1 GCA_026400275.1 Burkholderiales bacterium | reverse complement strand
GGCGTGGTTGCGTTCTGAGGCATGTACCTAATCAGGCATATTTCATTCAAATTTTTCATCGCCCGTAGGCTCAAAGTGCGGCACCGCATTCATCTGGTGGCGTAGCTTGGAGAGCTCGTAGTACATGCGTTTGCGGGCCCGGCTCTGGTTGCCGAGCGGGCGGTGCTCGGCAATGCTGTGCCAGGGGTTGTATGACAGGCGCTTGGCAAACTCCATCTGCGCGGGCGAGTCGAACTTCTGGCGTGGAATGCGTAGCGTGGCGGCGCTGATGCGCGGCGACAGGCGCTCGGGCCAGAGCACGCCGGCGTTTTCAATCGGCATGAGGTGCGGGTCGGTTTGCAGCTGCAGGCGTACGTCCAGCTCCACATCGCCCATGGATAGCGACTGGACCATGGCAGCGCGCAGGTAGTCGTCCGGTGGGCGCAGCGGCAGGCGAGGTATGGGCGTGCGCTGCGTGCTCTTGGGCCAGAACGAATACTGCATGGCCTGGCCCTCGCCTAGCAGGTACGGCACGCAGCTGAAGTAGGGCGCCTCCAGCGGGCTGCTCTGCGTCTTGGTCCACAGGCCTTGCATGATGGCGTCCAGGATGTGCGGGCGGTGGAAGTTCAGGAAATAGAAGATCTGCGCGTTCTCCAGGCTGGTCTTTTGCAGCTGGGCGTTGGCCATGACGTCCGGGGTGACGAAGGTGGGCGGCGACACGCCGAACATGTCCTGGGTGAACTTTTCCTCGTCCATCAGCTTGGGGCCGGGCACATCCATCAGCTTGACGCTGATGCTCATGAAGCCCACGTCGTCGATATCCGGCGTGATGTAGGGCCCGGGGCCGGAGAAGCGCACCCAGGCCGGGTAGCTGCGCGGCTGCGCATAGATGCCGTGGCGCAGCGCTGGGGGGAGGTTGTCGTGCACGATGAATTCGGCGCGCACGATGCCCTGGGTCTTGGTGTTGCCACCGCGCTCGAAGCCGCCGGGTTTCCATAGCGCGCGCATCTGATCTTGAAAGCTCTGGATGATGGAGTCGACGAATGCCTCCTCGCCGGGCAGCAGTTTTTCTTCGGCGATTTGCAGGCCCTCGTTGGGCCGCTGGGCGTTGATAAGTGCGGTGGTCAACCGGGCCAGCGGGTCGCGCAGCAGGGCGTCAAAGGCGGGGCGGATGAAAGGGTCGAAGCGGCGTTCCAGCTGGATCAGCGCCAGCGAGGTGTCAGACAGCCAGTTCTTCAAGGCCGAGCCGGTATTGGCGCGCGGCACCGGGCGGCTGGTGTTGGAATTCATGGTGTGTCCCCCTTATCACCAAGCTGCGCCAGGTAGCGCAGTGCGCGGATGCCGGGCAGAAAGAAATAGGCGCCGCCACGCACGGTGACGAACTGCGGCAAGCCACTCAGCCGTTGGTCCGCGCCTTGGGCTCGGGGCATTGAAAAGCTATCCACCACACCGCTGCCCAGCCCGGGCGCGCGGTTGCCCAACAGCGGGTCGTTCTCGCCTTGCAGGCCATCGAAATGCGGCGAGTTTAGCCATGCGCCCTGCACGAATTCAAACTGCCGGGCGATGTTCGCGCCCAGGCAGATGAAGTGCAGGCCGGTAGGCCTTGCGTCAGTTGGGCCGGGCGGCCCGTCCTGGCCATAGGCGCGGCCGCGCCGCAGCAGGCGGTGGAAGCGGGTGGATGGCACACGGTCCTGCTCCAGCGCGGCGGCGTCAAAGCCCAGGGTGCGCGCGAGCCAGGGCAGCAGACCCGGGGCGCCTGCCGGCAGGTCGGCATTGCGCGGGTTGGCGCGGCGGATATGCGCGCCCAGCGGGCATTGTGTGCCGCGCGGATCGCTGCTGTAGTCGAAGGCATTCAGGTCGCTGGCCGGTGTGCTGGGCAGTAAGGGCTGGCCATCGCGTGTGCGGCCCAGCATGGCGGCGGCCAGTTGTTCCTGCCGTACCAGGTCGCCGCCGGCCTGGGCGTGCAGGCATTGACAGAAGCCCTGCACATCCTGCTCCAGCTGGCGTAGCACCAGGTAGCTGCCGTTGCGGCCCAGATCGGCCTGGTCGGGCAGGTCTTCCGCACGCGGCAGCAGGGCCTGTGGATCTTGCTGCGGGCTGAGCAAGGGGCGGTCGGTGTAGCCGCCGTATTCATTTGGGTAGCCCAGCAGGAATTCGCCCAGGCAGCTGAGGTTGGTGTAGTGCAGCTGCTCGGCATCGCGCACCGGGCGGTCGCGGCTCCAGTCCAGTAGGGGCTGTGAGATGCCGTCCAGGAAGCCAAAGGGCTCGTGGTCGCCGCGCTCGCTGCATTGCAGGCGGGCCAGGGTGTCGAAGCCGGCGGCGCATTGTGCTTCCACCGCGTTTTGCCAGGCGTTCATGTGGCCGGGCAGGGCGTACAGCAATACCAGCACATGCGGCAACTTGTCGTCGGCCCCCCATGCCCATTGGCTGGGCGCGTTGGCACCCACGTCGCCCAGGCGGCGGGAGCGGCTGGGGTCACCGCCCATGCCAGAGATGAACTCGCTGGAAAACCCCTCCACCACTGCTGCCGGCACGCCCAGTGCGCGCAGGCCGTTGCTGCTCAGGGCAATCTGCAGGACGGTTGCCGGCGGTGGTTCGGCCGGCGCGGCACTGGTCACGGGGGCGCTGGCCAGCCAGGCGCGGGCGGCGGCCGGGTCCTTCACGCGCAGCAGCAGAAAGCAGGCCTGGCTGTGGTGCTTGTAGCCAAAGCGCAGCAGGCCCTGGATGTCGTCCAGCTCGACTGGTGCTGTGGGGCGGATGTTGCTCATAGCAGCCTCAACCAGGCCAGTGCCTGGGCGTCGGTCATATGGGGGCGCTGCAGGCCTTCGCGGATGCGCTGGTTGCGCTGCATGTCGGCCAGCGTCAGACCGGGGTAGGCCTTGTACCAGACCTGGGTGGGAACCTGGTGGCGGCGCTGGTAGTACTTGAAGACCTGCTCCTGCCGCGCGCCACCCAGGATGAGCCAGCGTGTGCGCGGCCAGCCCAGGCCGTTGCTGAACACCAGGTTCAGGCCCCAGGCTACCTTGTTGATGAAGTCGTCCATATAGCCCTGGTGGCTGCCGTCGTAGTTGCTGGTGAAGAGCACGCGGCTTTTGTCGTCCAGAAAAACCCAGCGCGCGAAGTGGATGGTCTGCACCCGCGCCAGATGGCCCCGGGTGAACACATGGCGACAGGCGTAGTCGATCAGCAGCAGCAGCAGCGTCACCAGCCAGCGGCGGAACAGGCCGGGCTTGACGGCGCCCAGCGCGGTGTACTGGTTGCTGGCGTCGAAGTCTTCCAAATCTTGCAGCGCCTGCAGATCGTCCGGGTTGGGGCGGGGGCAGATTTCCACGTCGGTCTCCTCGCGGCTGCGCAGCTGGTAGACCAGCCAGGGCGACAGCACCACCAGCAGGGGCAGCAGCGCCAATCCGACCAGGGGCACGGCCAGCAGATGCAGCAGTTGGCCCAGGCACCAGGCCAGCGGAGTGGGCGGTGGTGGCGTCAGCGTGAGGCGGCCCGCCTGTATCTCGGTCTGGACCACCGACTGCAGCGCGCGCCGCACGGTTTGCGCATCGGCCGTGCTGCTGCGCGGCAGGCGTGCCGACAGGGCGCGCTGCAGCGCGCTTTCCTGCTGGATTTGCTGCACGCTGCGGCCCAGCCAATTCACGTAGCGGGCGGCGATAGGGCGGTCGTGCGCCAGCATCCAGCCCAGCAGGTCAGCGGTGGCGTCAAAGCCGGCACAGTGGGCAAATATGCGCCGCAGCCCGTCGCCCGCGTGCTGCACCAGGTCGGCCAGGCAGTCGCCAGCCGTACCGTCGCAGTCGCCCATGAAGGCCAGGTAGGTGGGCAGGCGCGGGCGCGGCAGGCCCAGTGTTTCCAGGTCTACCTGCAGCGCGTCGTCCAGCAGTACCAAGCGGGCGAAATGCAACTGCTGGAAGCGCGCGAATGGCAGTACCTGGTTATGGGAATCTGCCATGCCCGGCGTGGCGTTCATGCTGTCCAGCAGCGTACGCAGGCTGATCTCGCGCCCCTTGGCCAGGGGCGCCACCACGGTGAATTGCGACTGCGGGGTCACGGTGACTTTTAGAACTGCAGGCAGAAGTCGATCAACCGTTCCTTGCCCCAATACACCTTGCCCAGGTAGAAGTTAGGGCCGATCAGGCGAATTTCGTCGCGGACGTAGTGGGCGATGACCGAGGTGTCGGAGTAGTCCAGCACGATGCATTCTTTACCGTCCAGCCAGCTTTCGCCTTTGTAGACCTTGGCCAGCACGGCCTCGAAGCCGAACACTAGCACCTTGTTTTTCAACAGGCCTTTTTGGGCGTCAAACACCTTGCCCTGCCAGCCGAACATATTGATCAGGTGGGCAATGCTCTCGGTGTACTTGGTGCCGGGTGCGATGATGGCCGTGCCATTGGCCGAGCCATTGGGTATATCGCCGGCCGGGCTGGCCCGGAACAAATCATCAAGCTGCACCTGGCTCATCGCCAGCAGTTGTTTTACGTCGTAGGCCATGCTTTCTCCTTGCGCGGTTGCCCGCTGTAAAAACTAGGTGGGCGCTTGCGCGGCGTCTTGCAGGATCACATCGGCGGCTTTTTCACCCACCATATAGACCGCTGATGCGATGAAAAAACCGGGTATGCGCGGGAACACCGATGCGTCCACCACCCGCAGCCCTTGTGTGCCGTGCACGCGAAAGCGGCTGTCCAGCACGCCACCATCTTTCGCGGCACCTATGGGGCAGGAGCAGGATGCGTGGTGGCCCCAGGCGGTGTTGCGCACATAGTCGGCCAGGGCGGCGTCGGTTTGCACCTGGGGGCCGGGCAGGCATTCTTCGGCGATCAGGCCACGGGCCAGCAGCGGCGCTGTCAGGCCGCGTACAAAGCGTATGGCCTGCACCACGGCTTGCAGGTCGCTGCCCTGGGTGTCGCTGCCTTCTTCGAAGTAGTGGAAGTTGACCTGCGGCGTGTCGCGCGGGTCGGCCGAGCGCAGGCTGATGCGGCCGGCGCGGTTCAGTGTGTGCGCCTTCAACACGGCCCAGGTGAGCCTGTCGCTGTGCTGGCGTATCAGCTGCGAGAAGCCCGGCGCATAGCCCTCGAAGCGCGCTGGCAGGGCCATGCAGAAGATGTCCGGCTCGGGCTGGTTGCTGGACGAGCGGCGCACCAGGCCCACGGCGGCCCCGTTGGTGGCGTACATGCCACTGCGCTGGGTATGCCATTCCTGCCACTGCGGGTCGCCCCGTGCAAAGCGGGCACCCGCCAGCATTTGCCAGGGCTTTGCCATGCGGTGGGTGATGGCCACTTCGTAGCGGTCCTGCAGGTTGCGTCCTACACCGGGCAAATCCACCTGCAGTGGAATGCCGTGGGTCTTGAGTTCGTCTGCCGGGCCTATGCCCGAGAGCATCAGCAACTGCGGTGTGTTGAAGGCGCCGCCGCACAGCACTACTTCGCGCGCGGCGCGTACCTGCTGGCGTCGGCCAGGGCTGCTGCTGGCCTGGCTGTGTGCGCGGTACAGGCGCGCCCCCTTGAGGAACTCCACGCCTTCGGCCCGGCCATCCGGCCCCAGTAGCACCCGTGTGGCCAGAGCATCCAGCTCGATATGCAACTGGCCAGGGTGCCTAGCGGCCACCAGCAGCAGGCGCTCGCGGGTGCCGAACCGGCTGGCCTGCACCGTGCTGGTGGGCGTGTAGCACAGGCCTTCAAAGCTGCCGCCGCCCCAGGGCCTGGCATTCGGGTCGCCCTTGCCGCGCAGCCAGCGCAGGGCGCTGCGCAGCGGATGGGCCAGGCTGCCGGTGAACGTGCGGGCGGTCTGGGCCACCAGGCGCAACATTTGTGCGTCGCCCAGCGCTTCTAGAGGAATGGCGCGTTCGGTGTGCAGCCAGCCATCCCAGCCGTGGCCAGTGGGGTTGATGCCCAAGTGGCGCAGGGCGCGCCACAGCGGGCGGTGGTGGCAGGACTCCACGCGCTCGGCATAGCGTTGCATAGGGTGGGCCTGCCAGCTGCGGTCGCCGGTCAGTTCGGCGATGTGGTTCCAGTCGGAATCGTGCGGGCGCATGAAGATCATGGCGTTGTGCGCGGTGCAGCCGCCCAGGCCGGCAGCGCGGGGGTACAGCACGCCCTGGTGGCTGGCGTTGTACTTGGGGTCGCGCAGCTGGCGCGTCTCGTCGCCATAGTGGCGCACCTGGAAGTTCCACGCCATGGCTTCGTTCTCACAGGCAAAGCTGTGGAATGCGGGCACGTCGTAATCATCGGGCAGGCTCGGCCCGGCGCTGGTGCGCGGGTCACCGCCGGCCTCTAGGAGAAACACCCGCATGCCAGCCTCTACCAAGCGGGCAGCCAGTGTGCCGCCGCCTGCCCCCGACCCGACGATGATGTAGTCCCATGGTCGTCTTTCGGCATCGGTCATTTGGGGCTATGGGTGTTCAAAAGGTCTTGATGAAGGCGATCAGCGCGCGCTTGTCGTCGTCGCTCAACACCGGCTCGGTGCCGAATGACTTTTCGTCTGCGCTCAGCCCTTCCTGCTCGTTGAATACAGCGGTGCCAAAGTAGTGGCCACGGTTGACTACAAAGTCCGGGCATTTGCTCAGGCGCAGCATGGGTGCGCGCAGGTTGGCGAACTTGTCGCGTAGTTGCTCGTCCGTGGCGTTCTCGGGCGCGGTCAGCAGGTCGGCCTTGAGCTTGACCACCATCTCGGTCACGTCGCGCACCTGGGCGGCTTTGTCGCCCAGGTCGTCGCTTTCGCTGCGCAGCTTGAGGTTGGCGATCAGGTTCACCGGCATGCCTTTGGGGATGGGGCCCAGCACCACGTCGCTGCCCGAGCCGACCAGCTTGGGGAACCAGCGGTGCAGCATGCCTTGCAGCGGCTGCAGCGCATCGGGCATGAAGCCGTCAGGGACGATGACCTCGCTGCGCTGGGTGGTGCGGTCTATGGTGCCGGGCACCTTGTTGCCCAGCAGGCTGTCACGCTCGCGCTTGTCGGGCCAAAGCAGTTGCTCTATGGAGGCGTCAAACACCTTCATGCGGCTGGCTACCGATGGGCTTGAGTCAAACGGCCCCAGGCTGTTATTCAGCAGAAATGGCGCGGTTGACCAGATGCTGATCAGCGATGGCACCCGGGTATAGCCGCGCCCGCCGGCCGGCATGGCATAGGGCACGAGGTCACCGCTGAACGGGTCGTTCAACGTGACCGTGCCCACCGAGGGCAGCTGCTTGTACGAGGTGGACGAAAAGTCGTTCCAGATATTGCCGCCCAGGGCATTGGTGGCCAGCGGGCTGCAGACATTGGTGCGCAGCAGTGTGGAAGGTATGCGGGCCTCGGTGGACAGGTAGTTGCCCTGCAGAAAATCGGGGGCCTGCACGATCTGGCGCATCTGCGTCTTGTAGCCATCGGTCTGCGTCCATCCCCAGTAACGCTTGAAGCAGGCAAGGTAGCCGGCGCCGGCGCACTTGTCCGGGTCCAGCGCCAGCTCCGGCGGCGGGGTGGGGGCCTTGCTGGAGTGGCAGCGCGCGCAGGTGTCGGCAAACACGGTTTTGCCGCGCTCCACCGTGGTGCTGTCTTCGGCCAAGTAGGCTGCGCCGCCGGGCGCGTCTTTCAAATGATCAGGCTGCGCGGCTTTGAGGAAGAACAGCGCGGTATTCGGCGTGCCGGCCTCGGTAGCCTGCCAGTAGCCCGAATTTTTTTGCGCCACCGCGATCTGGATCGGCGTGATGGCTTTGCCGCCGACCACGGGGTTGAAGTGCAGCAGCCATTCCTCGCTGAACAGGCCGATGTTCAGGTACACGCGGTTCAGCGCGCCCAGCAGGCCGACCGAGTCGGCGCCGTCTTTCAGCACATGCGGTGTGCGTGTGGTGCCACTGGCTTTGTCGTAGAACTCGGTGAGACTGGAAAAAGGGCCGCTGGTGAAGAAGTCGTTGAACTGCTTGTTGTCGCGCTCGCCGCCGTTCAGCTTTTCATGCCACAGGTTTTTGGCCACGCCCATGCGGGATGCGAAGTCGTACACCGCATTCATGGTGCGCGGGTTGTTGATGCTGTCGGTGGAGATCAGCGAGGTGTCCATGGCGCCAGGGCGGAAGGTGTGCGCCAGCTGGAACATATAGTTCTTCTGCCCCTCGGGCTTGTTGGCGTTGTGGATGAATAGCCGGTCTACCCACATGTACTGCGCGCCCACCGACGAGCTGAGGTTGGCGAACTTGGGGTGGGCTGGGTCGTCTGGCGGGTTCACCGGGCTGGGCCCCACATGGCAGAAGCCGCAGGACATGCCCACGCGGTAAGGCCGCACCAGGTCCTGGCGGTTGTAGTACTTCGGGTCGGTGTAGTACTTCTCGGCGTCCCAGGCCTTGGCGGCTTTTTCGTCAAACGCCGGAATGTGGAACAGGCGCAGGCCCATGATGCCGGTGGCCTCTCCGTAGAACGAGCCCACCGGCAGGGGCTTGCCGCGCGCACCTGTGGCTACGCCGGGGTATTTGCTGGCGTTCTCAAACGGGTCGGGGGCGCAGCCCTTGCTGCGCTGGTCCAGCCACAGGCCCTGGTGCTTGGGGTCGGGGCCGGAAGCCTTGTCGAAGCAAGGTTCGTTGACCAGCCCTAAATAGTCCCAGCGGCTGTCGCGGGTGTAGCCCTGGCTGGGGTGGGAGCTGACCATTTTCAGCAGGTCGAAGGCACCAAAGGTGTAGTCCGTCATGTGGTCCCACAGGCGGTCGTTGCCACCGGTCCAGACCAGCCACATATTGCGCCCGGTGACTTCTTCGGGCGATAGGGCCACGGCGCCGTCCATGTCGTGGAAGTAGTCCTCGCTGGCATGCGGAAAGCTTTTGCCGTCGCGTCCGGCCAGCAGGGCCTCGTCCAGCACGGTGCCGGGTTCCGGGCCTTTGGAGCAGGCCGCCAGCAGCAGCGCCAGCGTCAACGCCAACGCCAGCAGCCAAGGGGTTCTTGTTTTACAGCCATTCGATGCCATTGCCATCTCCTGTTGACCCTGCGCAGAACAAGCCAGCCGCTGTGTAAAACATGCGGCTTTTGCCTACTAGTTATCGAATTCGCAAGCTGTAAACATTGCGCCTTCTTTGTCGAAAAGTAAAGTTCTGGTAAGCGCGGGTGCGGTCTGCGGCTGCGGACCGGTGTGTGGGCAGCACCTCCAGCCGGCGTGGCGTGCTAGTGTTTCGGGGATTATTTTGCTATGGAAAAAATAGCTGTGTGCGCAGTAAATGAAAGCGCTACAGACACTTTTCGTACAGATTACTTGCCGTGGCGGCTGTGTTGCCTGCTGGTAAAGCTGGCGCTGTGCAAGCTGTGAACCTATCCCTCTTGTTATGGAAATCCCGGCAGCGGATTTTGCAGGCCCGCCTACAACTACAGGGGGCCGCCAGGAGTCGGCCCGCACCGTGGCATCGCCCACCACGGTTGGCGGCATGTAGCGGGCGGTTCTACACCAACAACTACGGGGGTTCTATGCAATGTCACTGCTTCATTGTTCCAAAGGATGTGCTGGAGCGTTTCGCCAAGGACAAGAGCTTGTCGGCAGCCGAGCGGCAGAACTTTGCCAACATGGCCGAATTCGAGGCGCATTGGCGCAAAGTGCGTTCTGCCGCCTCGGTGGCAAATGCGCTGGCGCTTCGCTCTCTGTCTGGCACGACCACGGTGGCAGCAGCCACGGCGGCGGCGGCTGGCGTTTTGCCGGCCATCACGGTCTATAACTGCGCTACCAGCACCCATTTGCCCGGCACATTTGTGCCCAACCCTGGCACTTCTGCCGACCAAACCGCCAAGCGCGCATTTTCGGAAACCACGGCAGTGGCCGACTTCTACCGCAAGATCTTCGGCCGCAACTCGGTGGACAACCAGGCCATGGCTCTGCAGTCGAGCATCCACTACGGAGTGAAATACAACAACGCCTTTTGGAACGGCACGCAGATGACCTACGGCGACGGTGACGGCAATATCTTTGTGGACTTCACCAAAGGCAATGACGTGATTGGCCACGAGCTGACCCACGGCGTCACCCAGTTCAGTGCGCAATTTGCCTACGCCAACGAACCTGGTGGCTTGAACGAGAGCGCCTCGGATGTGTTCGGCTCCATGTTCCGCCAGTGGGAAAAGAAGCAGACCGTCACTGCGGCGGACTGGCTTATAGGCAGTGACATCATGGGCAAGGGAGCCCGAGCCAAGGGCTACACCTGCCTGCGCGACCTGGCGAACCCGGCCGCCGCGCATTGCCTGTCACCGCAGCCGACACAGTATTCGCAATACCAGCCCGGCATGGATCCGCACTACAGCAGCGGCATACCTAATTTCGCCTTTTACAAGGCGGCCATGGCCCTGGGCGGGTATAGCTGGGAGGTGGCCGGACAGATCTGGTACAAGGCCTTGACAGGCTTCGCCCCCAGTCCCAGCATGAAGATGAAGGTATTTGCCAACCGCACCCGCAAGCTGGCAAAAAGCCTTTATCCCACGCAGCCTGCGGTATACGCCGCCGTGCACCAGGCGTGGCTGGCGGTAGGCTTGTAACCACACCTCACATGGGCACGATATGGCTATATTGAAAATTGAGCGGGTAGGGGGGCTGGCCGGCTTCGGCGGGCCGGGCGCCCGCATCGCCAGCCGGGGCGAGCTGGCCGCCAGTGCCTTGAGTGCGGAGGAACACAGTGCACTGGATGCCCTGTTTCAGCGGCACGCCACAGGCAAAAAGGCCAGCCGTGCCGCGCCACCGGTGGCTGATGGCTTTCGCTACCGTATCTCGCGCACCGGCGCCCAGGGCGCAGAAACCATTGAGGTGCCTGAGTCCGACGTGCCGGCGGCGCTGGTCCGCTGCGTGAAGGATGGGTTGTTGTAGCTATATAAAACATAGCTGGCTATGGCTGTGGCATTTGCGCTGGACGCAGTTTTTCCATCCTTTTCCAGGGTTTCACCAAGGTGTGCGATGCATCCGGCTAAAGCGGTATCGGGACGCTAGACATCCTGTTTAGTCCGCAGGGTGTGGCCCGTGCCTTGGGCTATTTCACCCGTGCTGTGGTGGGTGATAAGTACGCTAGACGGGTTGGTACACCGGTTTGAATGCTATATAAAATATAGCTTACTGTGCATGGTTTGTATGCGTCAAATGCATATTTGACGGTTTATTTCTGTGTTAGCACATTGCTCCTTGTCTGGAAGCACATGCACCCTCAAGTAGACTCTTGGGATGTGGCGGTCGCGCAAGCGACTCCGCTTAACCGCTGCGAGCGGCTCACACATTTGTTAAATGCACTAGAGGACGAACCATGGTTGCCGAAAAATCCAAGATCTTTTACACCCTGACCGACGAAGCGCCGCGTCTGGCAACCTACTCGCTGTTGCCCATCGTCCAGTCGTTCACAGCGGCAGCCGGCATCGAAGTGGTGACCAGCGACATCTCTGTAGCAGCCCGCGTGCTGGCCGAGTTCCCCGAATTCCTGTCGGACGACCAGAAGGTTCCCGCCACCCTGGCAGAGCTGGGCCGCCTGACCCTGCTGCCCGACACCAACATCATCAAGCTGCCCAACATCAGCGCCTCCGTGGGCCAGCTGCAAGCCTGTATCAAGGAACTGCAAGCCAAGGGCTACGCGATTCCCGACTTTCCTGAAGACCCAAAGACCGACGAAGAAAAATCCATCCGTGCGCGCTACTCCAAGTGCACGGGCAGCGCGGTAAACCCCGTGCTGCGTGAAGGTAACTCTGACCGCCGCGCCCCCAAGGCCGTGAAGGAATACGCCCGCAAGAATCCGCACAGCATGGCCGAGTGGAGCCAGGCATCGCAGTCGCACGTGTCGCACATGCACCATGGCGACTTCTACCATGGTGAAAAATCCCTGACGCTGGACAAGGCCCGCGACGTGAAGATGGAACTGCTGACCAAGAGCGGCAAGACCATCATCCTGAAGCCCAAGGTGTCGCTGTTGGACCGCGAAGTCATCGACAGCATGTTCATGAGCAAGAAGGCGCTGGTCGAGTTCTATGAAAAAGAAATCGAAGACGCACACAAGACCGGCGTGATGTTCTCGCTGCACGTCAAGGCCACGATGATGAAGGTGTCCCACCCCATCGTGTTCGGTCACTGCGTGAAGATCTTCTACAAAGACGCGTTCGAGAAGCACGCCAAGCTGTTCGACGAGCTGGGCGTGAACGTGAACAACGGCATGGCCAATCTGTACGACAAGATTGCCACCCTGCCACAAAGCAAGCAAGACGAAATCAAGCGTGACCTGCACGCCTGCCACGAGCACCGCCCCGAGTTGGCCATGGTCGATTCCGCCAAGGGCATCACCAACTTCCACTCGCCCAACGATGTGATCGTGGACGCATCCATGCCCGCCATGATCCGCAGCGGCGGCAAGATGTGGGATGCCAATGGCCGACTGAAGGACGTAAAGGCTGTCATGCCTGAATCCACCTTCGCCCGCATTTACCAAGAAATCATCAATTTCTGTAAGTGGCATGGCGCCTTCGACCCCAAGACCATGGGCACGGTGCCTAACGTCGGTTTGATGGCCCAGCAGGCCGAAGAATACGGCTCGCACGACAAGACCTTTGAAATCGCCGAAGACGGCGTGGCCAACATCACCGACCTGGCCACTGGCGAAGTGCTGCTGAGCCAGAACGTGGAAGCCGGTGACATCTGGCGCATGTGCCAGGTCAAGGACGCCGCCATCCGCGATTGGGTCAAGCTGGCCGTCACCCGTGCACGCAACTCCGGTATGCCCGTGGTCTTCTGGCTGGACGCCTACCGTCCGCACGAAGCGCAGCTGATCACCAAGGTCAAGATGTACTTGCACGAGCACGACACCACCGGTCTGGACATCCAGATCATGAGCCAGGTCCGCGCCATGCGCTACACCCTGGAGCGCGTGATCCGCGGCCAGGACACCATCAGCGCCACCGGCAACATCTTGCGCGACTACCTGTCCGACCTGTTCCCCATCATGGAACTGGGCACCTCGGCCAAGATGCTGTCGGTTGTGCCTTTGATGGCCGGCGGCGGCATGTACGAAACCGGCGCGGGCGGCTCGGCCCCCAAGCACGTGCAGCAGCTGGTGGAAGAAAACCACCTGCGCTGGGATTCGCTGGGTGAATTCCTGGCCCTGGCCGTTAGCCTGGAAGACCTCGGTATCAAGGCCGGCAACGCCAAGTCCAAGGTACTAGCCAAGACGCTCGATGCCGCCACCGGCAAGCTGTTGGATAACAACAAGAACCCTTCGCCCAAGACTGGTCAGCTCGACAACCGTGGCAGCCACTTCTACCTGGCGCTGTATTGGGCTGAAGCCCTGGCAGCCCAAACGGACGACGCCGAGCTGCAGGCCCGCTTTGCCCCCCTGGCCAAGTTGCTGGCAGAGAACGAGCAAAAGATCGTGGCTGAGCTGAATGCGGTGCAAGGTCACGCGGTGGACATCGGCGGCTACTACCTGCCTGACGTCGCCAAGACCGATGCCGTGATGCGCCCCAGCGCCACGCTGAACGCAGCGCTGCAAACCGTCGCGGCCTGATAGCCACCCGCTGCGCTGACCGCGCAGCGCCGCCATGCGGATACGTGCCACACGCCAGCCCAGGCTGCCGTGTGGCATTTTCTTGTGTGCTATTGAATTGGTAGCTGCTCGCGCAGGCAGAATCTGCGCCAGAGCCTGATTTTCTTTAAATGCTTAGTGCAGCTTGCCGTACTGGGTGCCGCCGGTCAGGCTGCCGCCTTCCAGAGGCATCAGGTCGGACTGGTATTCCTGCTCGCCCACGCGTACCGGGGGCGGCGTCTTGCCGCGCTGCAATGCTTCCATGAAGGCTGCTTGCTCGGCGGCCGAGATCGGCTGGTAGGTGCGGCGCGACAGTATGGGCGTGGGCGGGTGGTCATTGGCGGCGGTGCTGGCGACAGGCGCCACCGGCTTGGGCGGCTCGAAACTGCCGCTGCGCGCCGGGTCGCCCGCACGGGTGCGGCGCTCAAACTGGTCCTCGGTCTCGCTGACGCGCCAGTACACGCCGTCTATCAACACGCCATAGCGCTTGAAGGCATCGGTGCGCAGGCTCTGCTCCATGGCCGCAAAACTCTTGCCTTTGCCGTGCGCCCCGGCGGCAAACGACTTTGCCACATCCACCATGGCGATGAAGCGGTGGTGCCGCTCGTCCACCGGCATGAGCTTGAAGCGGTACATATTCGACACCACTTCCATCGACAAAAAAGACTCTCGGATCGACTGGTACAGCCGCTCCTTGCGGTAGGCCTTGCGCTCCTCCAGGTCCATGCGCCGCGAAGGCGGTTCCGCTTTGGGCTGGGCGGTCACGGCTGCGGGGCGCTGGAATCTTTTGAGAAATGCAAACATGTGGCGTGCTGCTGGTCCATGGATGGAAGTATCCGCGCCTTCACAGCGCGGGGGGCGGCCCCATTATGCGGACGTGCGGGGCTGTTGTGGGAAGCGGCTTGCTTTGTTTTAGAGGTGCCACGCTAAAACCTGGTTGCTCTTGAATATATAGCGGTTGGCGCAGGTTCTGATTGCGCTGGAACGCTATTTTGTACTTGCCTTATGTGCACGGCAGCATATGGCCTGGGTATTCCAGAACTCCCTCACCAGGCATCCCCGCAGGCGGCGTAAGTCGATACACTGTTTGGCACCTGCACGCGATTCACTTCGATGGAGAGAAACTGTGAAAGGTATTGTTTTTACCGAGTTTCTTGGCTTTGTAGCCCAGCGCTATGGCGAAGATACGGTGGACGACATCATCGACGCCAGTGCCTTGCCCGGTGGCGGTGCATACACGTCCGTGGGTACCTACGACCACGGTGAGTTGGTGGCCTTGTGCAATGCCTTGGCGCAGCAGACGGGCCAGGCCATACCCACACTGGTGCAGGCTTTTGGCGTCTACCTCAGTGGCAGTTTTGCCAAGGGCTACCCCGCATTTTTCGCCCGCTGCGGCCATTTTTTCGACTTTCTGGAAAGCATAGAAGAGCACATCCACAAAGAGGTGAAAAAGTTGTATCCGGATGCCGAGCTGCCCAGCTTTACCGCCTGCGAGCGCACGCCTTCACGCCTGGTGCTGGACTACCGCAGTCCGCGCCAAATGGGCGATCTTGCCCTGGGGTTGATCCAAGGGTCAGCCCAGCATTTCGGCGTCCAGGTGCGCGTTCAGCAGCAGCTGCGCGACAGTGCGAACGGACCGGTGGTGCGCTTCGTGATCGACTTGACTGGTGACGCACCGGCCCATGTCTAACGCCCCCTCAACGCCCGACCTCAGCGCCACCGCGCTGGCAGAGCGCCTGCGCCGCATGGAGGCGCGGCTGGACCGGGAGCGGCGTGCCCGTGCCGAGGCGGAGCATCTGCTGGAAGAAAAGTCACGCGCCTTGTTTGATGCCAATCTGGCACTCAGCGCGCTGGCCAACGACCTGGAACAGCGCGTGGAGGTACGCACCGAAGAGCTCCGCACAGCGCGCCAGGCGGCCGTGGAGCTGGCCGAAACCGATGCCCTGACCGGCATAGCCAACCGCGCCGCATTCACCCGCAGGCTGGACGACACCTTGCGCAATACGCATGCGATACGGGCCGGCGTGGCGCTGTTGCTGATTGATCTGGACAACTTCAAGCATGTCAACGACACCCAGGGCCACCAGGCCGGCGACACGGTGCTGGTGGAGATGGCTCGCCGTCTGTCAGATGCTTTGCGCCCGGATGACGCGGGCCGCACCGGAGATCTGGTTGCCCGCCTGGGCGGGGATGAGTTCGCCGTCATCGCCAAAAATATAGGTGCCCAGCACAACGGGCTGCGGCTGGCGCAGCGGCTGCTGGCCGTGCTGTGCCGCCCGGTGGTATTCAATGGCGTCAGCATTCCCTGCTACTGCTCCATTGGCGTGGCGTCGGCCGAGCTGCCCAATGAGCTGGCCGACAAGCTGCTGGGTAATGCGGACCTGGCCTTGTACGCGTCCAAGCGCATGGGACGTGCCCGCGTGACCTGCTACGAGTCCAACTTGCGTGTCGCGGTGGAGCATCGCGCACGGCATGAAACCGAAGTGCGTGAGGCCGTGCTGGCCGACCATATTGAGCCCTGGTTCCAGCCCGTTTTTCGCTGTGACCAGGGGCGCCACACGGGTGCGGAGATGCTGGCGCGCTGGCATGTGCCCGGTGGCGAGGTGCGGTCGCCCCCGGTTTTTCTGAACACCGTGGAAGAGCTGGGCCTGCTTGACGTGATGATGGAGAACATGCTTCGCCGCGCCTTGCCGGAAGCGCTGCCGTTGGTGATCAGCGGAGCCATGGACTACCTCACGGTGAATGTGTCACCCACCCAGTTCAACGCAGGCTGGGCATTGCGTGCGCTACCCTTGCTGCTGGCCCAGGTCGGCTTCCCGGCCCGGGCCTTGGTGATTGAGTTGACCGAAACCGCGCTGCTGCATGACACTGAATTGACCCGCTCTATGCTGTTTGCGCTCGATGCCCAGGGCATGCGTATTGCGATCGATGATTTTGGTGTGGGCTATTCCAATTTCTCGCTGCTGCGGCAATTACCGTGCGACTTCCTCAAACTGGACCGCACCCTGAGCATGGACGTGGAGCATGACGAGTCCGCACGTGCGCTGACCGAATGCATTCTGGCTCTGGCCGCGCGCTTGAAGATCCAGGTGGTTGCCGAAGGCGTGGAGACACTGCAGCAGTCGCGCTACCTGCTGGAGGCCGGTTGCGCGGCCCAGCAAGGCTTTCTGCATGCGCGACCTCAGCGCGATCTGGCGGCCTTGTTCACACGCGCAGACACGCATTGATTAAGCGTTTTATCGGCTTGCAGCGCAGGTAATACCTGCGCATGAAGCTATTGAATTTATAGCGTATTGATTGTCACGACGACAGGTGTGTGGTCGCTAGGGCGCTCGTTCTTGCGCGGCACTTTGTCGATCACGCAGGCACTGACAAGCGGTTTGAGTGCGGGGCTGACCAGGATATGGTCGATGCGCATGCCCCGGTTGCGGCGAAAGCCGAAGTCGCGGTAGTCCCACCATGAGTAGCTTTTTTCGGGCTGCGGGAACATGCGGTGGGAATCGGTCAGGCCCAGCGCTACCAGCGCTTGCAGGTGGTAGCGCTCTTCGTCGGTGCAGTGGATGGTGTCCTTCAGGCCCACCGGGTCCCACACGTCGGCATCGTCGAAGGTGATGTTGTAGTCGCCCATCAGCACCAGCTGCGGGTGGATCAGCAGTTCGGCCTTGATCCAGTCGCGCAGGGCCTTCAGCCAGTGCATTTTGTAGTCGAACTTGTCGGTACCCGGCGCCTGTCCATTCGGGAAATAGGCCCCGATGACGCGCACGCCATCCACGGTGCCAGTGATGACGCGCGACAGCTCGTCGCTGAAGCCCGGAATATTTTTTACGACATCGGTCGCTGGCGTCTTGCTCAGCAGGGCTACGCCGTTATAGGTCTTTTGACCAAACCACTGCGCCTGGTAGCCGGCTTCGGCAAAGGCCGCATGCGGGAACTTGTCGTCGGTCATCTTGGTTTCTTGCAGCGCCAGTACATCGACTGGGTTGGCTGCCAGCCAGTCCAGGACCTGGGGCAGGCGCACGGTGAGAGAGTTGACGTTCCAGGTGGCGAGTTGCATGGCTTAGCAGGGAAGAAGAACAGGGCCTGGATCTTATTCTGTCTTGCGCCACGCCAAAGTGCCTTGCCCCATGAAAAGCGCCCCTGGGCGCAAGCGACCAGGGGCGTTGAAAGGTTGCGGCCTTGAAAGGCATACAACCGAGGGCACAGGAAACTATTTGAACCAGGAGTCGTCGGCCTGCTTTTCCCAGGCTGAAAGCTGCTTCTCTGCTTCGTCTTTGGCAACGCCATAGCGTTCTTGGATCTTGCCGGCCAGTTGGTCGCGTTTGCCCGCGATGACACTCAGGTCGTCATCGGTCAGCTTGCCCCACTGTTCCTTGGCTTTGCCAGTGGCTTGCTTCCAATTGCCTTCAATGCGGTCCCAGTTCATAACATGTCCTTTCAGGATAGTTGTGGATTCAGATAGCGGCTGGGCTTAGGGGCGCACAGCTACTTCGTTTTTCACGGCCTTCACGCCGCTGACACTGCGCGCAATACTTTCCGCAGCGGTCTTTTCACGCAAGCTCTTGGCAAAGCCGGAGAGCATCACCGTGCCGTTCAGTGTTTCAACACTGATGGCGGTGGCGTCCACATCCTTGTTTTCTACAAAGCGGGCCTTGATGCCAGTGGTGATGGACGCGTCGTCAACGTAAGCGCCGACGGTTTGTTGGCCACGGCTGACCGCGCATCCGCCCATGGTGAGCAGGGCTGCGGCGGCAATGGTGGTGGCGATAGTGGTGCGTAAGTTGAAGTACATGGTGAGGCTCCTGTGGTGAATAAGTTGGTTGCAATCAACCGGGGGATAGTGAGGTTTGCGAGTCCACTTGTGGGTGGATGCATCCTGCTCGGCTAGGCGCCGAGCCAGTCCTTGAGTTCTTCGGCGTGCTCTTGCTCGTCGCTCAAGATATCTTCGATCAGGCGCCGTGTGGTGGAGTCTTTGTCTCCAATCATGGCGATGATCTGGCTGTAGGCTTCAATGGCGACGCGCTCGGCAACCAGGTTGGCGCGGATCATGTCGGTCAGGTCTGCGGAATCGTCATAGCTGGCATGGCTGCGCTTGCTGAGAGAGTCGGGTGCGAAGTTGGGTTCTCCGCCCAACTGCACGATACGCTGGGCCAAACGGTCGGCGTGGGCTGATTCTTCGTTGGCATGTACCAGGAATTCTTCTGCAATCTTGGCCGATGCCCGGCCCTGGGCGGTGAAGTGGTGGCGCTTGTAGCGCAGTACGCACACCAGTTCAGTAGCCAGCGAGTCGTTTAGCAGTTGGATGATGTCCTCACGCCATGGTCCGTAGTGGGGCGTGATCGAGCCTTGGTCCAGGCTGTGCTTGGCGGCCTCCATGGCAACCGTGTCGAGCTCCATGCGGCCAGGTTCAGCGGCAACTGCATGGATGGTGTTCGTAGATTTTTTCTGGTGTGCCATGAAAGTCCTTGGTTGTTCGTCTTGGCGGTGGGTGAGTGCACCAAGCCGATGACTGAACTTTAAAACCAGGGACCATGGCCAACCATCGGCCTAAACCGTCTGCCCGTGTAGGAAATTACCCCGCGACGCTGTCGGACCTGCGGGGGCTTGCGATGCCTTTAGCGGGCAGAGAATCGGTAGTGGATGCTGTGCCGATAGACCTGTCCGGGCAGCAGCCAGCACGAGGGTTGGGGCCATTCTGGGTGGTTGGGGCTGTCAGGCAGAAACTGGGGTTCCAGTGCGATGCCGGCACATGCTGCGTATTCGCCTCCGTCCCTGGCAGGTGCGCCGGTGAGGAACTGGCCGCCATACATCTGCAACGAGGGAAGCGTGGTGTGTACTTGCAAGGTTAGACGGTCATCGCTGGCCTGCAGCACGGCAGCCGGTACTTGCATCTTGGTACATGCGGGGTCGAGCAAAAACGCATGGTCGTAGCCCGCGCCAGCTGCCTGCTGTGGGTCCTTCAGCCAGTCCTTTGCCAGGGTCTTGGGCTGGCGAAAATCGAAACCTGTATCTTGCACCGGAGCCAATTCGCCATGTGTAATCAGTGAATCGTCTACAGGCAGGTATTGGTTGGCGGCAATGGACAGGGTATGCGCTCGCGCATCGCCAGGTGCGGCGTCCAGGTTGAAGTAGCTATGGTTGGTCAAGCACACCGGGCTGGGCGCGCTGACGCGTGCTTCGAACTCCATGTCAATACCCAGCCCGTCTACCAGGCGTACCAGCACTTGGGTCTGTAATGCGCCGGGAAAGCCTTGGTCTCCATCGGGAGATTCCAGCGTGAAGCGCACCTCGGTGTCGTTGGCCGAGGCCACCGTCCAGCGGCGCTTGTCAAACCCGTCGGGTCCGCCATGCAACTGGTGAGGAGAACCGGGACTGGGTGTGATGGGGAAAGTTTGGCCAGCATGGGCAATGCGGGCATGCCCAATCCGATTGGCATAACGGCCTATGGTGGCACCAATGTAGGCGGTTTGTTGTGCGTATGCGGCTGGCGTGGGGCAGCCGAGCAGAACCTCGCGGCGCGTGCCATCGGGCATCGGCACCTGGCATGACAGCCAGGTGGCGCCCAGGTCCATGAGGGTCAGACTCAGCCCGTCCGGGCTGCGCAGATGCAAAAGGGTAGGGGGGGTGTCGTGCATGGTGTCTGGTCAAGCTACTGCCGCGTGTTAAACGTGTTTACCCTCAGATGGACTGATGGCGTGGCGCGCTACACTGTGCATAGTTTTGCATTTGTATGATGATTAATCGGTTCCCAGGCATTCTATTTCGTTTCATCCCATGTTTGACCGCAACGACCATTCCCACCGCCGCCACAACCCCTTGACTGACCAGTGGGTGCTGGTGTCTCCACACCGATCCAAGCGGCCCTGGCAGGGGCAGCAAGAGGCACCCGACACCGCAGAGCGTCCGGCTTACGACGCCCAGTGCTATTTGTGCGCAGGCAATGCCCGTGTCACCGGCGAGCGCAATCCAGCCTATACACACACGCATGTGTTCACCAACGATTACGCAGCGTTGATGCAAGAGGTGCCTGATGCCCCGCCTGCCACCGATGCCTTGTTCACCAGCATGTCGGCGCGTGGGACTAGCCGCGTGATATGTTTTTCGCCCGACCACAGCAAGACTTTGCCCGAGCTGTCGCTGGAGTCGATAGGCCATGTCATCACCACCTGGGCTGAGCAGAGCGAAGACTTGGGGGCGACTTACCCGTGGGTGCAGGTGTTTGAAAACAAGGGGGCGGCCATGGGCTGCTCCAACCCGCATCCCCATGGGCAAGTGTGGGCCAGCAGCTTTCTACCCAATGAAGCCTTGAAGGAAGACACGCAGCAGCGGAGCTACTTTGCGGAGCATGGCCGGGCATTGCTGTTGGATTACGCCGAACGAGAAGCCCAACTGGGCGAGCGGACCGTGGTGCAAACCGAGCACTGGTTGGCTGTGGTGCCGTACTGGGCGACATGGCCGTTCGAAACGCTTTTGTTGCCGCGCTTTGAGGTGCAACAGTTACCGCAGCTGAATGCTGCCCAACGGCTAGACCTGGCCCGGGCTTTGAAAATGCTCACTAGCCGCTACGACAACCTGTTCCAGTGCTCGTTTCCCTATTCCATGGGCTGGCACGGAGCCCCGTTCGACAGCTCTGATGCCCGGCCATGGCAGCTGCACGCCCATTTCTACCCGCCGCTTTTGCGCTCGTCTTCCGTGCGCAAGTTCATGGTGGGGTACGAAATGTTGGCCGAGGCGCAGCGCGACCTTACACCTGAGCAGGCCGCAGAAAAACTGCGTGCCGTATCCGATACCCATTACCTGAGCACCCAACCATGAATCCCGCCTTGATCGCGGCTGTAACAGCAGCATTTGAAAGCAGCTTTGGCGCAGCCCCAACACTGTTTGTGCAAGCGCCAGGACGCGTCAACTTGATCGGCGAGCATACCGATTACAACGACGGCTTTGTCCTGCCCTGCGCCATCAACCACGGTACGGTCATCGCCGCCAGGCCGCGCAACGACGGCCTGGTGCGCGTCGTGGCGGCCGACTATGGCAACGCGGTGGACCAGTTTCGCCTGGATGCTCCCATCGTTCCCCACTCCACCGAGCTATGGCCGAACTATGTGCGGGGCGTGGTCAAATATTTGCAGGAGCATGGTTTGGCCTTACGGGGCGCGGACTTGGCCTTGTCTGGGGATGTGCCTCAAGGCGCCGGGCTGTCTTCGTCCGCGTCGTTGGAGGTTGCCGTAGCCCAGGCATTCAAAAGCCTGCAGGGCTGGACGGACTTGCAGCCCACAGACATGGCTTTGATCGCCCAACGGGCAGAAAACCGCTTCGTAGGTTGCAACTGCGGCATCATGGACCAGCTCATTTCGGCCCGTGGGCAGACAGGCCACGCATTGCTGATCGACTGCCGTTCGTTGGACGCCCGTGCTGTGCCCATGCCTGCCGGCGTGGCGGTGATGATCGTCAATTCACGCGTGCAGCGCGGCCTGGTGGAGAGTGCTTACAACATCCGTCGTCAGCAATGCGAGGCTGCCGCCGCCCATTTTGGCGTGCCGGCGCTGCGCGACGCCACGCCCGAGATGCTGGACACCCTCAGCGCAGGAATAGACCCTGTGGTGCTGCGCCGGGCTCGCCATATCGTGACTGAAAACCTGCGTACCGTGGACGCCTGCGAAGCTTTGTCACGTGGCGATATGCAGCGTATGGGCGTGTTGATGGCCGAGTCGCACCTGCCATTGACCAACTGGTGAAGTTGCTGCAGGACGCAATCGGTGCACATGGTGGGGCGCGTATGACCGGTGGTGGCTTCGGTGGCTGTGTGGTGGCGCTATTGCCTGAGGCCATGGTGGCAGAGGTGCGTGCAGTGGTTGATACGCACTACCGCTCTCCTAATGGATTGCCGGGAGACGTCTACGTGTGCTTGCCGAGTGCTGGTGCAGGGGCTGTTGCTTAAATATTCAAACCATGAACACTACCTACCAGCCCAACCCTAGTCGCTACGAGCAATTGCCTTATCGCCGTTGTGGCCGCAGTGGGCTCAAATTGTCCGCTGTATCGCTGGGCTTGTGGCACAACTTTGGTGGCGTGGATGCCTTGGACAATGCGCGTGCCATTGTGCGTTGCGCGTTTGACAACGGGATTACCCACTTTGATTTGGCGAACAATTACGGCCCCCCGCCCGGTTCAGCGGAGGAGTGCTTTGGCCAACTTCTGCGCAGCGATTTAGGGCACTACCGCGACGAGTTGGTGATTTCCACCAAGGCGGGTTACACCATGTGGCCAGGTCCCTACGGGGACTGGGGCTCGCGCAAGTACCTGCTGGCCAGTTTGGACCAAAGCCTCAAGCGCATGGGGCTGGATTACGTAGATATTTTTTACCACCACCGGCCCGATCCCGACACACCTTTGGAAGAGACCATGGGTGCGCTGGCCCATACGGTGCGTACTGGCAAGGCGCTGTATGTGGGCTTGTCCAACTATCCGGCGGAGCTCGCACGCCGCGCCGCTGGAATGTTGTGTGGTATGGGGGTTGCCTGTTTGATTCATCAACCACGTTACAACATGTTCAATCGTGCCGTGGAAGAGGGGTTGCTGCAAACCTTGGATGACGAGGGTGTGGGGTGCATCGCTTTTTCTCCGCTGGCACAGGGGCTTTTGACGGACAGATATCTGGACGGCGCGATTCCGGCGGATTCCCGGGCAGGGCGTTCGGGTGGGTTTTTACGACCAGAGCATTTGACGTCCGAGCGGTTGGCGCAAATTCGCCAATTGCACCAACTCGCCCAAGAGCAGGGCCGTAGTTTGGCGCAACTGGCATTGGCCTGGGTGCTGCGCCATCCGGGTATGAGCTCGGTGCTGATTGGCGCCAGCCGCCCTGCCCAGGTTCTGGACGCAGTGGTCGCGATGCAAAAGTCCCATCTGGATGCGCATGTTTTTCCGGCCATTGACCGTATTCTCGGCAGCGTTTAGCCGCACGTTGTTTCCGCAGCGAATGGGTTGCAGCACCATATTCGATAGAATAAGATACGCGGCTTAGATATTTGTTGATACACGCTTTTTGAAGGCACTCCCATGATGGCTCTGCGAACTACACCGGTATTTTTTAGTAGCCCCTAAAGGTCGTTGTCTGCGCGCCTTGGGCGTCCAAAAGCTATCAACACGAAAAAAGCGCGGTCTGTGAACCGCGCTTTTTGCTTTGTGTGAATCCAGTTTCCCCGATTACCTATTCAATTCCTATGATCCAAATCACGCTCCCCGATGGCTCTGTCCGTGAGTTTCCTGGTCCGATCACTGTGGCCGAGGTGGCTGCCTCTATCGGTACCGGCCTTGCCAAAGCGGCGTTGGCAGGCAAGATCAATGACCAGGTTGTTGATACCAGCTACCAGATCGTGGAAAACAGCCCACTAGCCATCCTCACGGCCAAGGATGCTGAGGGGCTGGACGTGATTCGCCACTCCACAGCGCATTTGTTGGCA
>JAPLPK010000199.1 GCA_026400275.1 Burkholderiales bacterium | reverse complement strand
TGCTGGACGTGGCCCAGATTTCTGACGCCACCAAGATCGTCAGCGCCGACACCTTCGAGCGCCCCATCTACGCCGGCAACGCGATTGCCACCGTGCAAAGCCTGGACGCAACCAAGGTCCTGACCGTGCGCACCACCGCCTTTGACCCGGTGGCGACCAGCGGCGGTAGCGCGGCTGTCGAGCAACTGACCGCCGTGGCAGATTCCGGCCAATCCAGCTTTGTGGGCAGCGAGATCGCCAAGAACGACCGCCCCGAACTTACCGCCGCCAAGATCATCGTCAGCGGTGGCCGTGCCCTGGGCAGCGCCGAGAAGTTCAATGAAGTGATGATTCCGCTGGCCGACAAGCTGGGTGCGGCACTGGGTGCCAGCCGCGCTGCCGTCGATGCGGGCTACGCCCCGAACGACTGGCAAGTGGGCCAGACCGGCAAGATCGTCGCACCCCAGCTGTACATCGCCGCCGGCATTAGCGGCGCCATCCAGCACTTGGCCGGCATGAAGGACAGCAAGGTGATCGTCGCCATCAACAAAGATGGCGAAGCACCGATCTTCTCCGTGGCCGACTACGGGCTGGAGGCGGACCTGTTCGTGGCTGTGCCGGCGTTGGTCGCAGCGCTGTAAGGCGTACAACAGCAAGATAAGGCATCCTGCGAGGTGCCTTTTTTTGTACCTTTTTTTGATTTCGGAGACAAACCATGAGCTACACCGCCCCGCTGAAAGACATGCTCTTCAACATCCAGCATCTGGCCCATATCGACCAGATCGCTGCTTTGCCAGGCTTTGAGGATGCGGGGCTGGACACGGCCCAGGCTGTGTTGGAAGAGTCGGCCAAGTTCAATGAAGGCGTGCTGTCCCCGCTGAACTGGGAGGGCGACAAGAATCCGTCTAGCTGGAAAGATGGCGTGGTCACGGCTACGCCCGGCTTCAAGGCCGCGTTCAAACAATTTGCCGAAGGCGGCTGGCAGGGTTTGCAGCACCCCACCGAATACGGCGGCCAGGGCCTGCCCAAGACGATTGGTGCGGCCTGCGTGGAGATGTGCAACAGCGCCAACCTGAGCTTTGCGCTGTGCCCGCTGCTCAGCGACGGCGCGATTGAAGCCCTGCTGACCGCCGGCTCCGACGAACTCAAAGCGACGTATCTGGAAAACCTGGTCAGCGGCAAATGGACCGGCACCATGAACCTGACCGAGCCACAGGCGGGCAGTGATCTGGCCATGGTGCGTAGCCGCGCCGAACCGCAAGGCGATGGCAGCTACAAGGTGTTTGGCACCAAGATTTTCATCACTTGGGGTGAGCATGACATGGCCGAGAACATCGTCCATCTGGTGCTGGCCCGTGTCACCGGTGCGCCGGAGGGTGTGAAGGGCATCAGCCTGTTCGTGGTGCCTAAATTTTTGGTCAATGCAGACGGCAGCCTGGGTGCGCGTAACGACGTGCACTGCGTCAGCATCGAGCACAAGCTGGGCATCAAGGCCAGCCCCACCGCCGTGCTGCAGTACGGCGACCATGGCGGTGCCGTGGGTTACCTGGTGGGCGAGGAAAACCGGGGCCTGGAGTACATGTTCATCATGATGAACGCGGCCCGTTATGCAGTCGGCATGCAGGGTATTGCGGTGGCCGAGCGGGCCTACCAGAAGGCCGTGCAGTTCGCCAAGGACCGGGTACAAAGCCGCCCGGTCGATGGATCGGTGAAGGCCAGCGTGGCCATCATCCACCACCCCGATGTACAGCGCATGCTGATGACCATGCGCGCCCACACCCAGGGCTGCCGCGCCATGGCTGCGGTGGCTGCAGCGGCCTATGACACGGCACACCACCACACCGATGCCGAGACGCGCCAACAAAGCCAGGCGTTTTATGAGTTCTTGGTACCTCTGGTCAAGGGCTACAGCACCGAGATGAGCCTGGACGTGGCTTCGCTGGGCGTGCAAGTGCATGGCGGCATGGGCTTCATCGAAGAAACCGGCGCCGCACAGTATCTGCGCGACGCCAAGATTCTGAGCATCTACGAAGGCACGACGGCCATCCAGGCGAACGACTTGGTGGGCCGCAAAACGGTACGCGACGGCGGCGCCACCGCCAAGGCGATTGCGCGCCAGATCGTGGTCACCGAGACCGAGTTGGCCAAGAGCGGCAGCGCCGACGCGCAGGCCGTGGCCAAGCGGCTGAAGGCAGCGCGCACTGCCTTCCTGGATGTGGTGGCTTTTGTGGTCAACAACACCAAGACCCAGCCGAACGCGGTGTTTGCCGGCAGCGTGCCCTACCTGATGCTGGCCGGCAAGCTGGTCGCCGGCTGGCAGCTGGCGCGCTCGCTGCTTGTGGCAGAGGACCTGCTGGCCAAGGGTGAAGACACAGCCTTCATGCAAGCCAAGATCAGCACCGCTCGGTTCTATGCCGACCATGTGCTGGTGGGCGCGCAAAGCCTGCGCGACAGCATTCTGGAAGGTTCCGATAGCGTCACGGCGCTGGCCGTGGATGCATTCTGATTTGCTATTGAATAAATAGCTAGTGGCGCAGGTATTACCTGCGCTGCAGCCCTATTTCTTATAAATTTCCCGGAGACCCCATGTCCAGATTGCCTGCCCCGTTGAATGCATTGCCGCTGCCCATCATCGCCTCGCCGATGTTTATCGTCAGCACCCCCAAGCTGGTGATTGCCCAATGCATAGCCGGGGTGGTGGGCTCCATGCCCTCGCTGAATGCGCGCCCGGCATCGCAACTGGACGACTGGCTGGCCGAGATCACCGAGACTCTGGCGGCATACAACCTGGCGCACCCCGACGCGCCGGCCGCGCCGTTTGCCATCAACCAGATCGTGCACAAGTCCAACGACCGGCTGGAGCACGACCTGCAGGCCTGCGTGAAGTTCAAGGTGCCCATCATCATCACCTCGCTGGGCGCGCGCGAGGACGTGAACGCGGCGGTACACAGCTATGGCGGCGTGGTGCTGCACGACATCATCAACAACAAGTTTGCCCACAAGGCGATAGAGAAGGGTGCGGACGGCCTGATCGCCGTGGCGGCCGGTGCCGGCGGCCACGCGGGGGTGAAAAGCCCGTTTGCCCTGGTGCAGGAAATCCGCGAATGGTTTGACGGCCCGCTGGCGCTAAGTGGCGCCATCTCCACCGGCGGCGCAGTGTTGGCGGCACAGGCCATGGGGGCCGACTTTGCCTACATAGGCTCGGCCTTCATCGCCACCGAGGAAGCGCGGGCCGTAGACGCCTACAAGCAGGCCATTGTGGACGGTGATTCTGACGACATCGTGTTGACCAACCTGTTTACCGGCGTGCACGGCAACTACCTGGCGCCGTCTATCCGCGCGGCCGGCCTGGACCCAGAGCATCTGCCCGAGAGCGACCCCAGCAAAATGAACTTTGGCGGTGATACGGCGGCCAAAGCCTGGAAAGATATCTGGGGCTGCGGCCAGGGCATTGGCGCAGTCCGTAAAATCCAGCCTGCAGGCGACTATGTGGCCCAGCTCCGGCGCGAATACGCCGAGGCCAAAGCCCGTTTGTCCCTTTAACCTATTCCTTTAAATTTTGACCGGGGAACGCCTTGTGCGTTCCCCTTGTTTTTGCGGACCCCGGACTGTTGCGGGGGGCGCCTTTTGTGTGACGATGCCTTCTTCCTCTAACCGTTCCAGCGCTGCTCGCATTCCCCTGCTCGATGTATTCAAAGGACTGGCCTGCATGCTGGTCGTGGGGCACCACCTGGTTTTTTACGGTCCTATGTCGGACGTCGCTTTCCCGCTGGCCCCTGGTCTGATGGACTGGCTGTTCGACTACGGCCGTATGGCGGTGCAGGTGTTTCTGGTGCTGGGTGGCTACCTGGCGGCCAGTACCTTGGCGCCCACCGGCGTGGCCCGGTTCGAGCAGGCCTGGCCGCAGGTGCAGCGCCGCTTCGTGCGCTTGTCCACGCCGTACTTGGCGGCGCTGCTGCTGAGCTTGGCGGCGGCCGAGTTGGCACGCAATGGCATGGAGCACTCGTCCATTCCGTCCGAGCCGTCCCTGCCGCAGTTGTTGGCCCACGTGCTGATGCTGCAGGACGTGCTGGGCTTTGAGGCGCTGTCGGCCGGTGTCTGGTACGTGGCCATTGATTTCCAGCTGTTTGTGCTGGCGGTAGCGGTGTTCAGCCTGGCGCGTGCCTGGCCCACGTATGGCCGCAGCCCCAGGCTTGCGCCCGCGCTGGTGCTGTGCCTGACCTGCGCCTCTCTGGTTTATTTCAACCGCATGCCGTCGCTGGACACCTGGGCCTTGTATTTCGTGGGCTCGTATGGGCTGGGCATGCTGGCCTTCTGGGCCGGGCGTAGCCAGCGTCCGTTGCTGTGGCTGCTGGCCTTGGCTGTGCTGGGCGTGGCGGCGCTGGCCTGGGACTTCCGGGGCCGCATCGCTGTAGCGGTGGTCATGGCCCTGGTGCTGTGCGTGTTGCAGGCCAGCCAGAGCGTGCGCCACTGGTCGCCTCTGGCGCCGCTACAGCGCTTGGGTCAGATGTCGTATTCGGTGTTTCTGGTGCACTTCCCGGTGTGCCTGCTGGTGAACACCGCGTTCAACCAGTTCTGGCCCACGCAGCCTTGGGTGAATGCCTTTGGCATGCTGCTGGCGTTTGCGGCGTCCATGCTCAGTGGACGCTGGCTGTACCGCCACGTGGAAACCCGTCTGGTCTGCATGCCGTCGGCCTTGCGCCTGCAAGGCGGCTTGCTGGCTGCCGGCCTGCTGCTGGCGGGAATCAAGGCGCTATAGGAAAGCACACGGCAGGCGCTCCGGCCTGCCAGGGCGGGAACTTGGGCATCACCTGGGCCAGGGCGTCGGAAGCCTCCCAGGCGGTCAACCAAGCCTGAAGCCGTGGCCAGGGCTGGGCGGCGAACCAGTCTGGGTCCACATGGGCAAATTGCCTTACAAAGGGCGCCACCGCCATATCGGCCAGGCCGGTGCGCTGGCCCAGCAGAAAGTCGTGCGCCGCCAGCCGCGTTTCGAATGCATCCAGCAACAGGCTTGCAGCAGCCCGGTGCAGGTGCGTACTGTGCAGGGTGCTATCTTCTTCATAGCGCCCCGGATACTTGTAGCGGTCCAGATGGTGTTTGAAGTCGCCATCGACGCGGGCCACCAGGGCTAGCATGTCGTCCAGTGTGCCGTGCGTAGGCGCCAGCCAGGCAAATGGGTCGTGCTGTCGTAGCGCCCACAGCATGATGTCCAGGCTCTGGTCCAGTACCTCGCCACTAGGCAGCACCAGCACGGGCACGGTGGCTTTGGCGGATGCGGCGAGCAGTTCAGGCGGCTTGTTGCGCAGCACCACTTCGCGCAGCTCGCAGACCTGGCCGCTGGCCCACAATGCCAGCCGTGCCCGCATGGCATAGGGGCAGCGGCGGAAGGAATACAGGATGGGCCGCACTAGGATTTCAGCTTGGCGCCCACGTGTGGCTGCTGCCGCTCACGGGCCAGGGTCATTTGGTGCTCGCGTTCCAAAAAGCCTTGCTTCTGGGCTTCGGTCTTTTGGTCGTGGCAATGCGCGCAGGACACGCCGCGCACAAAGTGGGGCGATGCCAGATCGGCCTCGTCCAGCGGCCAGCGGCAGGAGCGGCATAGCTCCAGCGTGCCGGGCACCAGGCCATGGCCCACCGAGACGCGCTCGTCAAACACAAAGCACTGGCCGTCCCAGCGGCTCTCGGCCTGGGGCACGGTTTCCAGGTATTTCAGGATGCCGCCTTCCAGGTGGTAGACCTCGTCAAAGCCCTGGGCGCGCAGTAGGGCGGTGGATTTTTCACAGCGTATGCCGCCGGTGCAGAACATGGCGACCTTGGGCTTGCGGTGCAGTGGCTGGCCCTCGGCACGGGCCTGCTCCACCCACTGCGGGAATTCGGCAAAGCTGTCGATGTGCGGGTTGATGGCACCTTGGAAAGTGCCAATCTTCACCTCGTATTCATTGCGCGTGTCCACCAGCACCACGTCGGGGTCGGCGATGAGTGCGTTCCAGTCTTCGGGCTTGACGTACTGGCCGGCCATTTGGCTGGGATTCAGCCCGGCCACGCCCAGGGTGACGATCTCGCGCTTCAGCCGCACTTTCATGCGGTAGAAGGGTGAATGCTGGGCAAAGCCCTCCTTGTGCTGCAGGCGGGCCAGCCGCGCGTCAGAGCGCAGCCAGGCCAGTACCGCATGCACGCCGTCTGGCGGCCCTGCGATGGTGCCGTTGATGCCCTCCGTGGCCAGCAGAATCATGCCTTTGACGCCGTGCGACTCGCAGCAGGCCTGCAGTGGTGCCTGCAAGGCGGAGTAGTCGGGCAGCTCTACGAACTGGTAGAAGGCGGCGGTGAGGTAATCAGACATGCAATTCGGCGTACGCGGTTAGGGTCGGCAGTGTAGCGAATGCACCAGTGGATGCCGCCGTCAATGCACCAGTGGGCGGGTATGGCTATTGAAGAAGCGCCACATTTCTGCCGAAGCATCTGGACCCAGCGGGTCGGTGTAGCTGCCGCTGTTGCTGCCGCCCGACCAGGCGTGGCCGGCGCCGTGCAGTTCCCAGTATTCGGCCAGGCTGCTGCCGTCTTCAGCCTGGTAGAGGGTGCGGGTATAGCGCCGGCCCTGGGGCGACGTGCCCTGGACCTTGCTGGGCGTGGAATGGTGAGCTGCGCCAACGACCGATTGCAGCACGCCTTGGCCGTTGTGCGGGTGTACCACGGTATCGGCGTCTCCATGGAAGACGATGGTGGGCACGGTGGACTGCAGCCTGCTGCGGCCATTGCCGCTTTTCATGACCGACAGGGCGCTGATGAGTCCGCTAGCCGCGCCACAAGCCAGGCCGGAATGCACGCCCACAGCGGCAAACAGGTCTGGGTGGGTGTGGCCCAGGATACTGGCCATGGCGCCGCCTGCGGACAAACCAGCTACGTACACGCGACGTGGGTCCACCTCGTGCCTAGCCATCACATGTTGCACCAGAGCTGCCAGCAGGGCCGCCTCGCCGCCGTCGCGTTGCTGGTCGGTGGGTTTGAACCAGTTCCAGCAGCGCTGGCTGTTGGCGCTTGGCTGCTGGGCGGGGTAGAGCACGGCGAATCCATGTTCCCGTGCTACGGCATTCATGCC
>JAPLPK010000181.1 GCA_026400275.1 Burkholderiales bacterium | reverse complement strand
TGAATGCGGGCAGCGCCGCGCCGTCCAGTGCCACCAGTTCGAAGCCGCAAATGCCCTCGGCCTCCAGCCATTTGCGGGCTACGCGCACGCGCAACTTGTCGCTCATACCGTCACCTGCGTTGCTTCCTGGGCCAGCAGGCGGTCTATCACCTTGCGCGACTGCACGCCGCCGGCGTCTATGTTCAACATGAGCAGCTTGCGGTCTGGGTGGGCCAGCAGGTTGCGCTGCTGCTTTTCCAGCATTTCCAGGTCTTCGCTGAAGATCTTGCCCTGGCCTTCGCGGATGCTGGCGGTGAGCGCTGCGTCCTGCGGGTTGAAGCTGCGCGCCATGCCCCAGAAGTACCAGATGGAGGTCTCGGTCTCGGGGGTGATGAAGTCCACCACGATGGAGGCGGCTTTGTGCTCGGCCGGCGCGTCATAGCCGCCCTTGCCGGCATGGGCCACGCCGACTTCGATCATCACGTGGCTGGGCGGGGTGAAGCGGCAGACTTGCCAGCGGTCCACCGGCACGTCGTCGGCCAGGTTGTTGCCGCGCAGGGCCATGCGCCAGAACGGTGGCGCGGAGATGTTTTCCATGTAGCGGCTGGTGATGACTTCGTCGCCATTCACCACGGTTTTGACCGGCGCTTCGTCGATCTCTTTCTGGCCGATGCTGCTGGCGTGCACATAGGTTTCGTGCGTCAGGTCCATCAGGTTGTCCACCATCAGGCGGTAATCGCAGTTGATGTGGAACAGACCGCCGCCATAGGCCCAAGCAGGGTTGTCGGCCCATTCCAGGTGGTGCAGCTTGGATTCGTCGGCCAGGTCGGGGTTGCCGGGCCAGACCCAGATAAAGCCGTAGCGCTCAATCACGGCGAATTTGCGGATCGGCGGGAAGCCGCGCACCCGCTGGCCGGGCATGGACACGGTCTTGCCGTCGCAGCCCATTTCCAGGCCGTGGTAGCCGCAGGTCAGCTTGCCGTTTTCCACCTTGCCCAGCGACAGGGGCGCGCCACGGTGCGGGCAGAAGTCTTCCAGCGCAACGGCCTGGCCCTCGGGCCCGCGGTAAAACACCATGGACTCGCCGCAGATCTTGCGGCCCAGGGGTTTGTCGGCGATGTCGTCGGGCATGCAGGCGACGTACCAGGCGTTTTTGGGGAACATGGCGTGGGCTCCTATCGTGGGTTGAATCGTTTCGGCAGGCTGGTTTAGGCTCGCTTTTTCTTACGATCAGTATACGGATCGTGGATTCAAAACAAAAGGGGCTAGGCCTCAGTACTTACCCGAGGCCGCCCCTTTTTCATAGGAACCATACGCTACACAATTCGTAGCTGCTTGCGCAGGTATTACCTGCGCTGGAGGGCAATTTTCCTTAAAGTGCCTGGCCCAGGCGGGCAATGCCCTCTTCGATCTTTTCCACGCCCACGGTGGCGAAGCTCAGGCGCAGCGTGGACAGGTCGGCATCGTGCGCATAGAACGGCGCACCAGGCACAAAGGCCACCAGTTTCTCAATCGCGCGCTTGGCAAAGGCGCCGGCGTCGCGGCCTTCGGTCAGGCGGGCCCAGAAGAACATGCCGCCCTGCGGCGCGTTGAAGGTGATGGCGCCACCCAGTTCACGTTGCAACGAAGCGGCCATGACACGGGCACGCTCGGCGTAGACCTTGCGCACTTCGACCAACGTAGCGTCCAGCCGGTTCAGGCCGAGGTAGTGGGCGGCCGTGGCCTGGGTCAGGTTGCTGGTGTGGGCGTCGCTGAACTGTTTGCACATGGTGGCCTTGGCCAGCAGCTCGGGCGGGGCAATCAGCCAGCCCACGCGCAGGCCGGGGCTGAGGATTTTGCTCATGGAGCCGCAGTGCGCCAGCCAGTCGCGGCTGCCGGGCACGTCGGCGCTCAGCGCCAGGATGCTGGGGGGCGGTGGCTGGTCGAAGTACAGCTCGCCGTAGGGGTCGTCTTCCACCACCAGGGTTTGGGTGCGTACGGCGATCTCCAGAATGCGCTTGCGCCGTTCCAGGCTGAGCGTGGCGCCGCTGGGGTTGCCGAAGGTGGGGATCAGGTAGACCAGCTTGGGCTTGTGCTCGTCGATCAGCTTTTCCAGCGCATCCACGTCCACGCCGTCGGCATCGATGGGCGCGCTGATGACCTGCGCGCCGTACAGGCGGAAGCACTGGATGGTGGCCAGGAAGGTGGGGCCTTCCACGATCACCTTGTCGCCGGGGTTGATCATGGTCTTGCCGATCAGGTCCAGCGCCTGCTGGCTGCCGGTGGTGACGATCAGGCCGTCGGGCGCGACGGTCACGCCCTTGTTACCCATGAATTTGCTGAGCTGTTCGCGCAGCGGGTTGAAGCCTTCGGTGGCGCCATATTGCAGCACCGGGCCGGGGTTGTTCGCCAGCACGGCAGCGGTAGACTGTGCGATACCAGCCACATCAAACAGCGCGGGGTCTGGGAAGCCGCCCGCAAAGCTGATGATGCCGGGCGTGCCCAGCAGCTTGAAGAGTTCGCGGATGGCGGAGGTTTCAACGTTGTTGAGTCGGTCGGCAAATGGCAGGGACATGGTCTGGTTTCTCGCTTTCTGAACCGCATTGTCGCTAATCCAAAAAGGGACGCTCCATGCTTGTAGAACTGAGGTTGCTGCCGCCCATGCACTTGGCCTATATGCGCTGCACCGGCCCTTACACCGGCCCTTATGACAGCACTGGCAGCAACGCCAGCATCCAGACATGGGGCCGCTTTGCCGCATGGTGCCACCAGCACGGGCTGGACAGCCCAGACCGCATGCTGCTGGGCATACAACACGACCGGCCCAGCACCACACCCGCCGAGCTATGCCGCTACGACTGCTGTGTACAGGTGGACGAGGGCTTTATGCCCAATGCCGAAGTGGCGGTGCAGGACTTTGCCGGCGGCCGCTATGTGTGCGGCCAATTCACCGGCACTGCAGCCGATATCCAGACGGCCCGTATGCACCTGCGCAATGAATGGCTGCCCAGCGCGACAGCCGATGGAGCCTGGCGCCTGATGGAGGCGCCGCTGCTGGAAATCTACCCCCAAGGCTACCGGGTAAACGCCGAAACCGGGGTCCTCCAATGCAGCTTATGTTTGCCTATTCGCGCCACATAAATAGGTAAGAATAGGCCCCATAAGCATGTAATTCAGTCACTTCATCCATCAGCACAGGAGACCCTATGTCGGACATCTCGGTATTTTTTCAATCCGTCAAATTGCCCGTCATGTCGGAAGTAGCCCACGCGCTGATCCGCACACTCAACGATGAAGATGCTACTGGCCCGCAGGTGGCCGCGATCATCGCCAAAGACTCCACCCTGACCGCGCGCCTGCTGCGCCTGGCCAACAGCGCCAGCTTCGGCCTGAGCCGCAAGGTGTCCACAGTGGACGACGCCATCACCCTGGTGGGCATGGGCCGGGTGCGCACCCTGGGCCTGGCCGCAGCCATGGGCGACGCGTTTCCGGTGGTGGACGGCCTGGACCGCAAAGAGTTCTGGCGCAGCTGCATGGTCAGCGCCGGCTATGCGCAATGGCTGTCGGCACATCTGGGTCTGGACGGTAGCGAAGCCTGGTTGGCCAGCATGATGGTGCGTCTGGGCGAGCTGATGATTGCCCAGGCCGAGCCGGGCAGCCTGAAAGAGATTGAGAAGCTGCCGCACCAGCCTGGTGGCCGCTGGGAGCGTGAGCAACGCCTGACTGGTTTCAGCGAAGGCCAGATCACCGCCGAGCTGGCGCGCCGCTGGAACTTCCCACAGGAGATCGTGCGTGCGCTGGACATCTGCTCCGACCCGTTGGCCGCCCACCCGTTCAACCGGCTTGGTGGCATCGTGCATCTGGCCATGTTGCTGGCCGACATGCCGGCTGGCGGTGCAGAAATGCTGGAGGAGTTGCCTGAAGAAGTTGTGCGCACCCTGCAGCTGAACCGCGAATGGATGCAGGCCAAGTTCCCGCTGCCCGACTCTTTTGTCGATATCTCCTCACTTTGAAATGAAACTCTGCCAGGCATGAATCGCAAATCCATCGCCGGATTTTTTGCCACCCTGCAGGCGGCCAACCCACACCCCGTCACCGAGCTGGAATACAGCAGCCCGTTTGAGCTGCTGGCGGCCGTGCTGTTATCGGCCCAGGCCACCGACGTGGGCGTCAACAAGGCCACGCGCAAGCTGTATCCGGTCGCCAACACGCCGCAGGCCATTCTGGACCTGGGCCTGGAGGGACTGGAGAGCTACATCAAGACCATAGGCCTGTACCGTAGCAAGGCCAAGCACCTGATGCAGGCCTGCCGCATGCTGGTAGACCTGCACGGCGGTGAGGTGCCGCACGACCGCGAGTCCCTGGAAGCCCTGCCAGGCGTGGGCCGCAAGACTGCCAATGTGGTGTTGAATGTGGCTTTTGGCGAACCCACCATGGCGGTGGACACACACATTTTCCGCCTGGGCAACCGCACAGGGCTAGCGCCCGGCAAGACCCCGCTGGAAGTGGAAAAAGGCCTGCTCAAACGCATCCCGGCCGAATACATGGTGCACGCCCACCACTGGCTGATACTGCATGGCCGCTATATCTGCCAGGCACGCAAGCCCCTGTGCTGGCAGTGCGGCGTATCCAGCTACTGCGACTTCAAACCAAAGACTGCGGCGCCCTGAATCCTGAGTCAGTCCAGACGGGCACCTGCCTTTTCCCGGGACTGCAGCCATTGCTCCAGCCCGGCCGCAGGCGAAGTCCTAGCAAAGAGATTGCCCTGTAACACCGGGCAATCGCGGTCTGTAAGGAAATCTGCCTGCAGCTGGGCCTCCACGCCTTCGGCAACCACCGTCAACCGCAGCCCATCGGCGATGCACGAGACGGTATTGGTCAGCGCCTGCGCTACAGAAAAATGCCTTGAAGCGCAGATAGAATATGCGCCAGAAGCTATCAATACAATAGCAAACAGCAAATCATGGAGCGGCGCTTTGCGAGACGCCGGCCGCTGCAAAACTGGCCATGTCCGCCAGCACAAAGCAGGCAGACTGCAGCAGCGGAAAAGCCATGGCAGCCCCGGAGCCTTCGCCCAGGCGCAGGCCCAAATCCAGCAACGGCGCCGCACCCATATGGTGCAGCATCAAGGCATGGCCGCGCTCGCCCGAGCTGTGGGCAAACACACAGCGCTGCAACACCAAGGGCTGTAGCGCATGCGCCACCAGCACCACTGCACTGGTGATGAAGCCATCGACCAGTATCACGCGGTTTTCTTGGGCCGCCTGCAATACGGCGCCCAGCATAGTCGCCATCTCGAAACCGCCAAACGCCTCTAGTGCCTCCAGCGGATCGGTCACGCCAGCATGGCGCTCCAGCACCTGGGTCAGCACGGCGATCTTGCGCTGCAGGCCCGCATCGTCCAGGCCGGTACCCACGCCGGTGCAATCTGCAATATCCAGCCCGGTCAAACGGGCCATTAACAGCGAAGCTGCAGAGGTATTGCCAATGCCCATTTCGCCCAGCAACAAGACGTTGCCGGGCAGGCTTTTCACTACCGCGCGGCCCTGGGCAATCGCGCGCTCGCATTCAGCGGCGCTCATGGCCGCTTCCTCCAGCGCATCGGCTGTGCCATATGCCAGCTTGTAGTCCAGCAGACCGGGGCGCGGCGCAAAGTCATGTCGCACGCCGCAATCCACCACCGTCAGCGCAATGCCATGCTGGCGCGCCAATACGCTCACACAGGCTCCGCCGGCCAGAAAGTTTTCAACCATCTGCCAGGTCACATCGCTGGGATAGGCAGACACACCACGCGCGGCCAAGCCATGGTCGCCAGCAAACACCACCAACTGGGGTTGCTCCAGTACAGGGGCCTCGGTACCCAAAATCTCGCCCAGTTGCAGCGCCAAGGATTCCAGCCGCCCTAAAGAACCCAAGGGCTTGGTCTTCTGGTCGAGTTTGAGCTGTAACAATGGGCGCAAGGGAGATTGGGACAAATCCGTCAAAGTCATGGAGGGTTCTCGGTCGATGCAAAATACGCAGATTACAGCAGACCCAAGAAGCACCCCACCTTGCCAAGCTTGGTATGGGTCTTGCATTCGAAGCAACCCAGCTGTTAAGGGCAAACCCCTGCCGCTGCGCACCACCTTGGGGCCTAAAATTCAAGCCCCTAAAGTGTGTCCTGCAAGCTATTTTTGACACCCCCTCCTACCAGGAACATCAATGAAGAAAATCGTTCTGTCTTTCGCCCTGAGCGCCCTGTCTATTGCCGCAATGGCACAAGGTAAAGACCTCAAAGTCGCCATCGACCCCACCTACGAGCCCTTCACCTTCAAGACTAAAGACCTCAAAGTCGCCATCGACCCCACCTACGAGCCCTTCACCTTCAAGACTGCCGACGGCAAGCCCACCGGCTTCGACGTGGACATCGCCAGCGCCCTGTGCGAGAAGATCAAACGCAAATGCGTGTTCGTCGAACAAGTCTGGGACAGCATGATCCCCGGCCTGCAAGCCAAGAAGTACGACGCCATCATCAGCTCCATGTCGATCACCGAAGACCGCCTCAAAGTGGTGGACTTCACCGACAAGTACTACAACACCCCTAGCAAGATCGTCGTCAAGAACGATATCAAGTTCACCGACCTGGCATCCCTCAAGGGCAAGAAGATCGGCGTCTTGAAGGGCAGCACACAAGAGAAGTACGCCAACGGCGAACTCAAGAAGGTCGGCGTGGTCGTCACCCCCTATGAAGCCCAGGACCAGGTCTACCTGGACATCAAGGCTGGCCGCCTGGACGGCACCGTCGCTGACATCATCGAAGTCACCGGTGGTTTCCTGAGCAAGCCAGAAGGCAAGGACTACATCGCCGTGGGCCCAGAGCTGTACATCCCCAAGTACTTTGGCGGCGGTGCTGGTGTGGCCATCCGTAAGGGTGACAAGGCACTGAAGGAAGAGCTGAACGGCGCCATCAAGGCTATCCGCGCCGACGGCACTTACAAGACCCTGAACGACAAGTACTTCAAGATCGACGTGTACGGCAAGAACTAGGCTCACCCCCAGGCTGCAGCGCTTCGCGTCTTTCGCCAACCCCCTTGCAGGGGGCGAACCCGGTGGACCGGCAGAGCCGGATCCACGGGTTCCTTGGAAGGGGAATCGGGGTGTCTATTGCGGTAGCGGTAGCCGTAGCCGTGGTCTTGCCGCGCAACTTTCTGCGCGGAGGCCACGGCGTATTTTTTTCTACTTGGGATATGTGTTTTGTCTGATTACTACTGGTCCATCCTCCACGGCGCACTGCTCACGGTTGGCGTGTCCCTGGCCGCGCTGGTGGTCTCGGTGCTGCTGGGCCTGCTGGGCGCGGCTGCCAAGCTCTCCGGGCGCCCCCTGTTGGTGGTTCCCGCCACGCTGTACACCACTGTCATCCGTGGCATCCCGGACCTGGTGCTGATGCTGTTGGTGTTCTACGGCGGCACGATTGGCGTGAATTCCCTGCTGGAGTTGGCCGGCAGCGAGGCGACTCTGGACCTGGAGCCGTTCACGGCCGGGGTGCTGACCCTGGGTTTCATCTACGGCGCGTACATGACCGAGACGTTTCGCGGCGCCATCATGGCGATTCCGCGCGGGCAGTTCGAGGCGGCGGCCGCCTTCGGCATGGGGCCTCGGCAGGCGTTCCTGCGTATCACGGCGCCGCAGATGGTGCGCTATGCCTTGCCGGGCTTTACGAATAACTGGCTGGTGTTGATCAAGGCGACGGCCTTGGTGAGTTTGATTGGTCTGCAAGAGATGACCTATCTGGCCAAGCAGGCCAGTGCGGCGACCCGCTCGCCGTTTGTCTATTTGCTGTTTGCCGGGGCTTTGTTCCTGGTCTACACCTGGGTGTCGCTGGAGGTGTTGCGCAGGCTGAATGCCCGCTACAGCCTG
>JAPLPK010000054.1 GCA_026400275.1 Burkholderiales bacterium | reverse complement strand
GCTGCAGCGATTCCAGGCGCCGCGTCAGCCGCCGGATGATGGGGTACATGGCCAGTGCCATGGCAATACCCACCATGCCCAGCGTCCAGAAGAATCCAAACGGCGGGCGCAGCCACCAGGTGCGGGCCGGGCGCGGCAGGTGGATCAGCACACGTTGGCCGTCATGCATGCGGACCACGAATTCGGGGCCGCGGCTGTCCATGGTTTCGGGCGAGGGCGGGGGCAGCTCCGTGAGGTCGTCGGCATCCTCTGGTGCTACAGGCGCGGCCGGGGCGCTGGCCGGCGTGACGATCTGCAGCCCATCGGGCGAAACGCGCAATTGGCGGGTCGTGCCTTTGCCGATGATTTCTCCGGCCCGGTTGCGTATGACCAGTTCGCGCAGCGGTGGATCGGCGGCCATGCGCCAAGCCAGGCCAACCATCAGCATCAGCACGGCCAGGGCCAGCAGTACGGCCAGCCAGATGCGCACGTACAAGCGCTGCAGCAGCGAGGGCAGGGAGGGTTGCATCGGGACGTAGTCCATCTCAGTTCTATCCGGTCGGGCTGTGAAGCCCCGAAATGTACCGCGCTGGCGGGCGGCACCCACGGAGGGAACCGGACGGCGGGCTAGTCTTGCTGTTTGGCGAAGACGTAGCCAGCGCCGCGTACGGTGACGATGCGGCGCGGGTTCTTGGAGTCGGTTTCGATGGCCGCGCGGATGCGGCCCATGTGCACGTCGATAGAGCGGTCAAACGCCTCCAGTTCACGGCCGCGTACGGCTTCCATGATCTGGTCGCGCGTCAGCACGCGGCCGGCACGTTCGGCCAGCGCTACCAGCAGGTCGAACTGGTACGAGGTCAGGTCGGCCGGCTGGCCGCTGACGGTCACGGAGCGTGCGTCGCGGTCGATCTCCAGCGAGCCGAAGCGCAGCACCTTGTTGGCGGTGGCGGCGGTATCGCCCTGGCGGCGCAGAATGGCGCGGATGCGGGCCAGCAGCTCGCGCGGCTCGAAGGGCTTGGGCAGGTAGTCGTCGGCACCCAGTTCCAGGCCGATGATGCGGTCTAGCGGGTCGCCCTTGGCGGTCAGCATCAGCACTGGCACCTGGGCGATGTCGCCGGTGCTGTTGCGGATGCGCTTGCAGACTTCCAGGCCGTCCAGGTCGGGCAGCATCAGGTCCAGGATCACCAGGTCGGGACGGGTCGGGCCGCTCTGGCCTTGCAGCTGCGCCAAACCGCCCATGGCTGTGGGCTGGTGCGACACGTTGAAGCCAGACTGGCCCAGGAACTCGCCGACCATGCTGGCCAGGCGGGTGTCGTCTTCAATCATTAGCAGGTTTGCGCTCATGGGGTATCCGTTAAGTGGTCTGGCCGTTGGGAAAGCATTTGTAAAGCAGATGGTGCTCCTTTGCCGCCAACTTGGGTTGTAGCCACCGTAAAGTTAGGTAAATACTTTACATCCACTTCGCTATCAAATAAATAGCTGCAGGCGCTTGTTTTATATGCGCTAGACGGCTTTTAGGCTGGTTCATATTTTGTTCCGCTGCATGCGCCACAGCAGCAATAGCAGCAGCATGGGCGGGATGGCAGTCAGCCCGGTGGCCACGAAGGCGGTGGCGTAAGCGCCCAGCAGCCCGTAGGTGGGCGTGAGGGTTTCGACCGCAATTCCAGAGAATCCTTTCAGGAACTTGCCCAGCAAAGCGTAGGTGGAGGACAGCATGGCGTACTGGGTCGCGGTGTAGCCCAGGCTGGTCAGGCTCGACATATACGTCACCAGGGCGACGCCGGCAAACGACTGTGCAAAAGCGTCCAGCGCCATCACCCCGGCAAAAACCTCTGTACCAGGGTGGAAGCTCAGCAAGGCGAATGCCGCCGTGCCGAGCCCTTCGAGCACCAGCCCGGCAACCAGCGTAGGCAGCAAGCCGATCCGGATGGCGCTGATGCCAGCCGCCGCAATGCCCACGAAGGTGGCGACCAAGCCAAAGGAGCCGCGCACCCAGGCCACCGTGTCCTTGGACAGACCGAGGTCATGGTAGAACGGGTTGTACATCGGCCCCATCACGAAGTCCGGCAAGCGGTACAGCGCCACCATCAGCAGCATGACCAGTCCGGCGACTTTGTGCTTGGCGAAGAAATCGACAAACGGGCCGACGATGGCATCGACCAAGCCGCGCAAGGTCCAGAGCGAGGGCTTTTGCTGCAGCACCACATCGGCGCGCGCCGGCTCCGAGGCGTACAAGGTGGCCACCATGCACAGCGCCATCAGCACCGCCATGCCCACGTACGACATGCTCCACCCGACACGGGCCGCTGCGGCAATGATCAAGGCATCGGTAATCAGCAGGGCCACGCGGTAGCCCACCTGGGCCGCCGAGGTCATCAGGCCTACCTCATCCGCATCGGACGCAGACTCGATGCGCCAGGCGTCAATGGCGATGTCCTGCGTGGCCGATGCGAAGGCCGTCAGTAGGGCAAAAGCGCCAATCGCGGCCAGCCCACCCGCCGTGCCCACCGTAGCCATGCCCAGCAGCCCGATGGTGACCAGAATCTGGCACAGCAACATCCAGCCGCGCCGCCGGCCCAGGCGGCCCAGCAGCGGTACGTCGATGCGGTCCACCAGGGGCGACCAATACACCTTGAACGCATAGGCGAATCCAACCCAGGAGATGAAGCCGATGGCCACCAGGCTGGTGCCGTCGTCCCGCAGCCAGTAGCCAAAGGTATTTGCGGTGAGCAGAAACGGCAGGCCCGAGGCAAAGCCCAGCGCCAGCATGACCGCCACCTTGGGCTGTCTGAGTTCTCTCAGCACCTCCATCGCTGAACGTTTGCGGCGCGGGGCGGAAGCAGGCTCTGGCTGAGGGGAGATCGGGGTACTGGCAGAAGAGGGGGACGTCATCCGGGAATAATACTTGCTGCGTTAAGTACGGCTTACACATAGATTGAAGGTGGCGACGAATGCAGATGAACCCTGGGTGGCGGTCAGTTTGTTTGGGTCTGGCTCTGGTGCTGGCTCCTGCGGCATGGGCGCGCGACGGCGTGGATGTGGGGGGCAACTCGGCCTTTTCCAAGCTGGTGTCGGCTGACCAGGTGGAGGAAACCGCCAAGCTGCAATACCAGCAGACCTTGCAGCAGGCGCAGCAAAAGCAGGCGCTGGCGCCCGCCGACCACCCGCAATTGGTGCGTTTGCGCCGCATCGCGCAGCGCATCATTCCGTACACCGCCGACTGGAACCCGCGCGCCAAGGACTGGAAGTGGCAGGTCAACCTGATCGGCAGCAGCCAGGTCAACGCCTGGTGCATGCCCGGCGGCAAGATCGCCTTCTACACCGGCATTCTGGACAAGTTGCAGCTCAACGACGACGAAATCGCCGCCGTGATGGGCCATGAAATCGCCCACGCCCTGCGCGAGCACGCGCGCGAACGCATGGGTAAGTCCGCCGCCACCAATCTGGGTGCAAATTTACTCAGCCAGCTGCTGGGTGCTGGAACGCTGGGCCAGCAGGTGATAGGCGGCGGTGCCCAATTGCTGAACCTGCAGTTCAGCCGGTCGGACGAAACCGAGGCCGACTTGGTCGGCCTGGAGCTGGCAGCCCGCGCCGGCTTCGACCCGCGCGCCGGCATCAGCCTGTGGCAGAAAATGAGCACCCAGAATACGGGTGCTCCGCCGCAATGGCTGAGCACCCACCCGGCCAGCAGTACGCGCATCGCCCAGATCGAGAAGAACCTGCCCAAGGTGCTGCCGCTGTACGAGCAGGCCAGGAAAAGTTGACCCCTGAAAGTTCTATGCGATGGTGACCTGTTACCTGCGTTATGTGATCGACCCCTACAAACTCGCCGAATTCGAGCACTACGGCAAGCTGTGGATTCCGTTGGTGGAGAGGTTTGGCGGCCAGCACCATGGCTACTTTCTGCCTTCCGAGGGGGCCAACAATATCGCGCTGGCGATGTTCACCTTCCCGTCGCTGGCCGAGTACGAGGTGTACCGCGCCGCGTCCCTGCAGGACCCGGACTGCCAGGCCGCCTTTCGCTTTGCCGAGGACACTCGCTGCATCCTCAGCTACGAGCGCAGCTTTTTCCGGCCTGTGTTTGCCTGAGCTTCAAGGATTTAAGTAAAAAGAGCTGCTGGCGCAGACAGTACCTGCGCCAGCAGCTCTTCTTTTTGTAGCAATAACAACGGATAGCTAACGTGCCGTGTCCGAATCTATCAGCGCCAGAAGCGGCGCATAGATGTGCGCACCGGCAGCGATGATGGGGTTGCCCTTGTGCAGCCCGTTGTTCGCCAGGAAATCATTCACCTGGCCGCCGGCCTCGCGTACCAGCACGATGGCGGCCAGGCAGTCCCAGGAATTGATGTGCGGCTCGTAGTAGCCAATCAGCCGGCCGGCCGCCACATAAGACAGCATCAGCGCACCCGAGCCATTGCGGATGAACATACCGCCCGCCTCCAGCACCCGGCCCAGAAACGGCACAAAGGCGCTGACCGGCACGCGGTGTGAGAAGCCCACGCCCAAGACGCCTTCGGTGATGCTGCGGGCCTGGTGCGCATGGATGGGCTGCTGGTTGACGAAAGCGCCCTGGCCGTCGCAGGCGTGGAACATCTCGTTGCTGTTCGGGTCGAACACCACGCCGATCACCGGCTTGCCCTGGTAGGTCACGGCGATGGACAGGCACCAGGCATGCATGCCATTGACGAAGCAGGCCGTTCCGTCGATCGGGTCGATGACCCACAGATAAGCCGCATCCTCGCGGTCCAGTCCGCCTTCTTCGCCCAGAAAGCCGTCGTCGGCAAACTGCGCCAGCACCTGGGCGCGGATGTACAGCTCGGTGTCCTTGTCAGCAGCGCTGACCATGTCCTGCAAACCCTTGGATTCGATCACCAACTGGTCGCGCTTGCGGAACCATTCCAGGGCCTGCATGCCGGCCTGGCGGGCAATGCTCTGGGCCAGCGCGTAGCGCGCAGAGATGGCAGCGGTGCTCATGCCTGGCCTCCTACCATGCAAACGCCGTGCTGGGCGAAGCGGATGCCGACCGACGCGCCCACGGCCAGCGGCTGGTGCATATCGGTCTGGCGTGGCGCACGGGCAAACGTGAACCAGAGCGGGTGGTTGTTGGTGGGCATGGAGCTGCTGTGACTTACAGCGTGAAGTCGTAGTCGATGGTGATCGGCGCGTGGTCCGAGAACTTCACATCCTTGTAGATGTGCTCGCTGCGTGCCAGGGCGGCGATGGCTGGCGTGGCCAGGTGGTAGTCCAGCCGCCATCCCACGTTGTTGGTGTAGGCCTGGCCGCGGTTGCTCCACCAGGTGTAGGCGGTGTCGGTGGCCGTGGGTTGCAGTTGCCGGTACACGTCCACCAGGCCCAGGCCTTCGGCTGCTAGCGGGTCCAGGTCGGCACGGGCCAGGAGGTGGGTCATCCAGGCGCGCTCTTCGGGCAGGAAGCCGCTGTTCTTCTGGTTGCCGCGCCAGTTTTTCAGGTCCATGGCCTGGTGGGCGATATTGACGTCACCACAAAGGATGAAATCGCGGCTTTGCTTCAAGGCGGTCAAGTAGGGGCGCATCTCGGCCAGAAAGCGGAACTTGGCCTGCTGCCGCTCCTCCCCGGATGAGCCGCTGGGAAAGTAGCAGCTAATGACCGAGAACTTGCGCTGTGGCGTGTCGAAGCGTAGCTCCACGTAGCGGCCTTCGGCGTCAAATTCCGGTGAGCCATAGCCCGTCACGACTTCGCTGGGAGCATGTTTGCTGTATACGCCCACGCCGGAGTAGCCCTTCTTTTCGGCGAAGTGAAAGTAGCCTTGCAGGCCGGCCATTTGTTCGAATTTGCCCTGCACATCGGCCGCCTGAGCCTTTACTTCTTGGACACAAATACAATCCGGCGCAGTAGCGGCAATCCAGGCTTCTACGCCTTTGGTGGCAGCCGAGCGGATACCGTTTAAATTCAGGCTAGTTAATTTGAACAAGGAATTCCCCCATGGTGGAAAGTAAAGCGCCGGACAGCCTGGCGCAGGATTTTGTGCAATTCGCGGTGGATGCGGGGGTGCTGCGTTTTGGTGAATTCAAAACCAAAGCTGGCCGCATGAGCCCCTACTTCTTCAACGCCGGCTTGTTTGACGACGGCGCCCGCATGCAGCGTCTGGCCGAATTTTATGCACAGGCCTTGCTGCACAGCGGCATCGAGTTTGACATGATTTTTGGCCCGGCCTACAAAGGCATTCCGCTGGCTGCTACGGTGGCGGTGGAGCTGGCCCGGCATGGCCGCAACCTGCCATTTGCCTATAACCGCAAGGAAGCCAAGGACCACGGCGAGGGTGGCACTTTGGTAGGCGCGCCGCTCAAGGGCCGGGTGTTGATCGTGGACGATGTGATGTCGGCCGGCACGGCGGCCCGCGAGTCGATTGCCCTGATCCAGGCAGCCGGCGCCACGCCCCATGCGGTGGTGATTGCGCTGGATCGCCAGGAAATGGCGACCGAGGCCGGGCGTGATGTACCGCACAGCGCGGTGCAGTACGTACGTGACCAACTGGGTATGCAGGTGTGCGCTATTGCGAAGTTGGCCGACTTGCTGCAATATTTGGAAACAAATGGCACAGACGAGCTGCGGGCCCACTACCCGAAGGTGCTGGCATACAGGCAGCGCTACGGCGTAGACAAAGGAACCGTGTGATCGCTTGGGTGAGGTGTTTGGGGATGTTTGCTTTGTGTGCTGGCCTGCACCTCGGAGTGGGCGCGCAAGGCATCTTCACCTGCATAGACGGGCGGGGTAAGCGCCTCACCTCCGACCGGCCGATCCCCGAGTGCATGGACCGAGAGCAAAAAGAGCTCAACTCCAACGGCACGGTGAAACGCAATGTCGGCCCGGTACTCACCCCGCAGGAAGAAGCCGCCCAGGTGGCCCTGGATAAAAAAGACATGGAAGACAAAGCCCGTGTCAACGAAGAACGCCGACGCAACCGCGCGCTGCTGGCCCGCTACAAAAACCAGGCCGCACACGACGCCAGCCGCAGCGAGGCCCTGACCCAGGTGGACGAGGTGATCCGCGCGGCCAATGCCCGTTTGGCCGACTTGGCGCAGCAGCGCAAGTCTTTGGACACCGAGATGGAGTTCTACGCCAAGGACCCCAGCAAGGCACCTATTGCTCTACGCCGCCGCATTACAGACAACGGCGACAGCGTGCTGGCCCAGCAACGGTTCATCGCCAACCAGCAACAAGAGAAGCAGCGCGTGAACGACCGCTTCGACGAGGAGCTGGCCCGGCTCAAACCCCTGTGGAGCGGGGCCCGCTGAGCAGCGCTGTCAGGCCAGCTTGGCTTTCAGCATCTCATTGATCTGCCCCGGGTTGGCCTTGCCCTGGCTGGCCTTCATGATCTGACCCACTAGCGCATTCAATGCCTTGCTATTGCCGGCTTTGAACTCGGCTACGTTCTTGGCGTTGGCGGCAATCACCGTATCCACGATAGTTTCCAGCGCACCTGTGTCGTTCATCTGGCGCAGGCCCTTGGCCTCGATGATGGCGTCCACTTGCGCATCGGCATCGCTCCACAGCGTATCGAACACCTGCTTGGCGGCATTGTTGGAGATGGTGCTGTCGGCAATGCGCACCAGCAGTTGCGCCAGCTTTGCAGCGGACACGGGGGCTTGGGCAATGTCCAGATCCTGCCCGTTCAGGCGCCGTGCCAGCTCGCCCATGATCCAGTTGGCTGCCAGCTTGGGCTGGGCGCCAGCGGCTATGGCGGCTTCGAAATAGCCGGCAATGTCCTTGCTCTGCGTCAAGGCATTTGCGTCGTATTCCGACAGACTGAAATCGGCCACAAAGCGTGCGGCCATGACACGCGGTAGCTCGGCCATTTCAGAGCGCACGCGTTCCACCCACTCGGGCGCCACTACCAGCGGCGGCAGATCCGGGTCGGGGAAGTAGCGGTAATCGGCCGCGTCTTCCTTGGTGCGCATGGCGCGGGTTTCACCGGTGTCGGGGTTGAACAGCACGGTGGCTTGCTGGATCTCCAGCCCGTCTTCGATCTGCTCGATCTGCCAGCGCACCTCAAAGTCAATGGCTTGCTGCATGAACTTGAAGCTGTTCAGATTCTTGATCTCTCGGCGCGTGCCCAATGGGCCACCGGGCTTGCGGACGGAAACGTTGGCGTCGCAGCGGAAGCTGCCTTCCTGCATATTGCCGTCGCAGATGCCGATCCAGGTAACGATCTTATGCAGCTCTTTGGCGTAGGCCACGGCCTCGGCGCTGGAGCGCATGTCTGGCTCGGTAACGATCTCCAGCAGCGGCGTACCCGCGCGGTTCAGGTCGATGCCGGTTTGGCCAATGAAGTCTTCGTGCAGCGATTTGCCCGCATCTTCTTCTAAATGCGCGCGCACCAGGCGTACGGTTTTCTTCTCGTCACCCAGGAAGAATTCCACGCTGCCGCCTTGCACCACGGGGATCTCGAACTGGCTGATCTGGTAGCCCTTGGGCAGGTCGGGGTAGAAGTAGTTCTTGCGCGCAAACACGCTACGCGGCGCTATGTGCGAGCCCAGCGCCAGGCCGAGCTGGATGGCGCGTTCAACCGCGCCCTTGTTCATCACCGGCAGCGTGCCTGGCAAGGCCAGATCGACGGCGCAGGCCTGGGTGTTGGGCTCGGCGCCAAAGGCCGTGGAGGCGCGGCTGAAAATTTTGCTCTGCGTGGAGAGCTGGGCATGGGTTTCAAAGCCAATGACGACTTCATAGCCCTGCACCAGCAGGGAGGTTGTAGCTTTGCTCATGTCAGATACCGGCGGGTTGCTGGAGATGGAAATCGGTGGCTTGTTGGAAGCGGTGCGCCACGTTCAGCAGCTTGGCTTCTTGCAGATAGTTGCCGATCAGCTGCAGGCCGACGGGCATGCCGGCTTCGCCAAAGCCGGCGGGGATGCTCATGCCGGGCAGACCGGCCAGCGATGAGGGCAGGGTGAAGATGTCGGCCAGGTAGCTGGCGACCGGGTCGGCAGACTTGTCGCCCAGTTTCCAGGCCACGGTGGGCGCCACCGGCCCGGCGATCACGTCGCACTGCTGGAAGGCTTGCTGGAAGTCGTCGGCAATCATGCGGCGGATTTTTTGAGCCTGCAGGTAGTAGGCGTCGTAGTAGCCATGGCTCAGCACATAGGTGCCGATCATGATGCGGCGCTTCACCTCGTCGCCAAAACCTTCAGCGCGCGTTTTTTTGTACATATCGACCAGGTCGGTGTACTTGTCGGCGCGGTGGCCGAACTTCACGCCGTCGAAGCGGCTCAGGTTGCTAGACGCTTCGGCCGGCGCAATGATGTAGTAGACCGGGATCGACAGCTCGGTGCGCGGCAGGCTGATCGGCACCAGCTTGGCGCCCAGTTTGGTGTATTCCTGCAGAGCGCTATCCACAGCGGCGCGCACGTCAGGGGCCAGGCCCTCGCCGAAGAATTCCGCCGGCACGCCGATGCGCAGGCCGTCGATGGAGTCGTTCAGTTGCCGGCTGTAGTCCTCGGCTGGAATGTCCAGCGAGGTGGAGTCGCGGTCCAGGTCCGGGCCGCACAGTGTGCTCAGTAGCAGCGCGCAGTCTTCGGCGCTGCGAGCCATCGGGCCGGCCTGGTCCAGGCTGGAGGCAAACGCGACCATGCCGTAGCGCGACGCGCGGCCATAGGTGGGTTTGATGCCGGTGATGCCGCAGAACGAGGCTGGCTGGCGGATCGAGCCGCCGGTGTCGGTGCCTGTGGCGGCCGGTACCAGGCGCGCCGCCACGGCGACCGCGCTGCCGCCCGAAGAGCCGCCGGGGATGCGGCTGGTGTCCCAGGGGTTTTGCACGGGTTGGAAGGCCGAGTTCTCGTTGGCCGAGCCCATGGCGAATTCGTCGCAATTCAGTTTGCCCAAGGTAACCACGCCCTGCTGCGCCAGCTGATTGACCACTGTGCTATCAAAAGGTGAGCGGTAGCCGGCCAACATCTTGGAGCCGGCGGTGGTTGGGAAGTCTTTGGTGACGAAGATGTCCTTGTGCGCCATGGGCACGCCTTCCAGCGTGCCGGCCGTGCCGTTGGCCAGGCGCGCATCGGCGGCCTGGGCTTGGCGCAGGCTGACGGCTTCGTCCATGGCCAGGTAGGCGCCCAGCGGCGCGTGGGTTTTGGCGCGGGCCAGGAAATGCTGGGTGGTTTCGACGGCGGAGACCGTGCGTGCGCGCAGTTGTTGGGCCAGTTCGACCAGCGACAGGTCGTGGAGTTGGGATGGGAGGCTCATGGCGCTTTATTCGATGACTTTGGGGACGAGAAACAGGCCGCGTTCCACGGCAGGGGCGGTTTGCTGGTTAGCTTCGCGCTGGTTGGGCTCGCTGACCACGTCGTCACGCAGGCGCAGCGTGATGTCCTGGATGGTCGCCACCGGGTGCGCCAGCGGTTCAATTCCGGCGGTGTCCACCGAGCGCATTTTTTCCACAATGCCAAAAAAACCGTTGAGCTGCGAGAGCAGGCGTTCGCTCTCGGCGGGTTGGAGTTCTAGCCGTGCCAGATTGGCAATGCGGTCGAGTTCTTGGTGCGTCAGGGCCATGTGTAAGACAGGTGAGAAAACGAAAGTAAAGTGCCGTTTACGCGGCGTACGCGGGCGTTCTGCACAGGGGATGCGGTATTATCCCGCCTTTGGTGTATCCGCTGCGAAATCGCCGGTATTTGCACCGAAAACCCCTATTTGACCCGTTATACAGGGCGATGGCAGGCCGATGCGCAGGCCATGCCCGAGAGGATTTTGCATGTTTGGGACTTTTCGTCGGTACTTTTCCACCGACCTGGCCATTGACCTTGGCACCGCCAACACCCTGATTTACGTACGCGGCAAGGGCATTGTGCTCGACGAACCGTCCGTAGTCGCCATCCGCCACGAAGGCGGACCCCAGGGTAAAAAAACCATTCAGGCCGTCGGCAAAGAAGCCAAGGCCATGCTGGGCAAAGTGCCTGGCAACATCGAGGCGATTCGCCCGATGAAAGACGGCGTGATTGCCGACTTCACCGTCACTGAGCAGATGCTCAAGCAGTTCATCAAGATGGTGCACCCACGTGGCGTATTCCGCCCCAGCCCGCGCATCATCATCTGTGTGCCCTGCGGTTCCACCCAGGTCGAACGCCGCGCCATCCGTGAATCGGCTTTGGGCGCGGGTGCTTCCGAGGTCTACCTGATTGAAGAACCCATGGCAGCGGCCATCGGCGCTGGCTTGCCAGTGTCGGAAGCCAGCGGCTCCATGGTGGTGGACATCGGCGGCGGTACCACCGAAGTCGGTGTGATCTCGCTGGGCGGTATGGTTTACAAGGGCAGCGTGCGCGTCGGTGGCGACCGTTTCGACGACGCCATCATCAACTACATCCGCCGCAACTACGGCATGCTGATCGGCGAGCCCACTGCCGAAGCCATCAAGAAAAACATCGGCTCGGCCTTTCCCGGCTCCGAAGTCAAAGAGATGGAAGTCAAGGGCCGCAACCTGTCTGAAGGCGTGCCGCGCAGCTTCACCATTTCCAGCAACGAAATTCTGGAAGCGCTGACCGACCCGCTGAACAACATCGTCGCCTCCGTCAAGAACGCGCTGGAACAAACCCCGCCCGAACTCGGCGCCGACATTGCCGACCGCGGCATGATGCTGACCGGCGGTGGCGCGCTCTTACGCGACCTGGACCGCCTGCTGGCCGAAGAAACCGGCCTGCCGGTGCTGGTGGCCGAAGAGCCGTTGACCTGCGTGGTGCGCGGCTGCGGTATCGCCCTGGAGCGGATGGAGCGTTTGGGCTCCATCTTCACCAGCGAATAAGCCGGGTTTAGCGACTTCCAACCAGAGGTACAGCGATGCCACTCGGTACGCTGGACAGAAACCCCCCGCCGTTCTTCAAGCAGGGCCCTTCGGCCCTGAGCAAACTGGTTTTCTTTAGCGCCCTGGCCCTGTTTCTGATGGTGGCCGATGCGCGCTTTACCCTGATGCGCCCCTTGCGCGCAGCTCTAGCCACCGCGCTGTACCCCGTGCAGTGGGTGGTGATGGAGCCCCTGCGCCTGGTGCGTGGTGGGGGCGCGTACATGGAGTCCATGGCAAGCCTGCAGGCCCAGGCCGACCAGGCCCAGCGGCAGCTGGCAGTCCAGTCGCAACGCGCCGGCCAGGTGGAAATGCTGGCGCTGGAGAACCAACGCTTGCGCCAACTGCTGGAGCTGCGTGCCCAAATTTCCACGCCGCAGCAGACGGCTGAGGTGCTGTACGACGCGGCCGACCCCTATACCCGAAAGATCATCATCGACAAGGGCACAACCCAAGGTGTGGTGGCCGGCTCGCCGGTGCTCGACGGTCTGGGCGTACTGGGCCAGGTGACGCGGGCCCACCCCATGGTCAGCGAGGTCACTTTGCTGATCGACCGCGACCAGGCGATCCCCGTGTTGAACACCCGCACCGGCGCCCGCAGCGTGGCCTATGGCGACCCTACCAGCGCCTCCGGCAGCCAGCTGGAACTGCGTTTCATGGCCGGTAATTCGGATGTGCAGGTGGGTGATGTGCTGACTACCAGCGGGGTGGATGGTGTCTACCCGCTGGGCCTGCAGGTAGCCAAGATCGCCCGTATCGAGCGCCGTGCCGATTCGGCCTTTGCGCGTATTTACTGCAGCCCGGTGGCCCAGGTATCGGGTGCACGCCATGTGATGGTGCTGCAACCTGTGGGCCTGCCTGATCTGCCGTTGCCTGCTCCTGTGGTTGCTCCCAAAAAAGGAGCAAAGAAGTGACAATTTATATGCGCAGGGGCTGCTTATGATCATGCGTCCTGGCCAGCAGCTGCTGCTGCCTGCGAATCCGGTTTTCATTGCCTTCAGCCTGGTGCTGGCGTTGTTCTTCAACATGGCGGTGAACATGGCCTGGGGCCGTGTGCCGTGGGTGCCTGACCTGCTGGCCGTGCTGCTGGTGTTCTGGAGCGTGCACCAGCCGCTGCGCGTGGGCATTGGCACGGCCTTCTTTTTCGGGCTGTGCATGGATGTGCACCAGACCGGCCTGCTGGGCCAGCACGCGTTGTCCTATACCGTGCTGAGCTTTCTGGCGATTGCCATGCACCGCCGGCTGCTGTGGTTCACCGTGCCGTCCCAGGCCATGCAGGTGTTGCCCTTGTTTGTGGCGGCGCATGTGATCGACCTGGTGCTGCGCATGCTGGGCGGCGGCATCTTCCCCGGCTGGTGGATGTTGCTGGCGCCCCTGCTGGAGTCCGTGCTGTGGCCATTGGTCAGTGTGGTGCTGCTGGCGCCGCAGCGCATGGCACCCAATCCCGATAAAACCCGGCCTCTATGACCGAACTGAAGGACGTTGGCGCCGAGCTGTCGCGCTTTCGCACACGGCTTGTCGCGGCAGGGGTGGTGGTGGCGCTGGCGTTTACCGGGCTGGTGACACGCCTGGGCTATCTGCAAATCGTGCGCCATGAGGACTTGCTGGAGCAGGCCGAAAACAACCGCACGGCGATTGTCCCGGTGGTGCCCAATCGCGGCCTGATCCTGGACCGCAACGGCGTGGTGCTGGCCAGCAACTATTCGGCCTACACCCTGGAGATCACGCCCAGCAAGGTGGGAGACCTGGAGGAAACCATCGAGGGCTTGTCTCAGGTAGTGGACATCCAGCCGCGCGACCGGCGCCGCTTCAAGAAGCTGCTGGAGGAGTCGCGCAATTTCGAGTCGCTGCCGATTCGCACCCGGCTGACGGATATCGAGGTGGCCCGCTTCTCCGCCCAGCGCTACCGTTTTCCGGGCGTGGACGTAAAAGCCCGGCTGTTCCGCAGCTACCCGTATGGCGAACTGGCCAGCCATGTGATTGGCTACATCGGCCGCATCAACCAGGCCGAAAAGGCGCGCATCGACGATTCGGACGATGCCGACAACTACAACGGCACGGAATACATAGGCAAGCTGGGCGTTGAGCAAAGCTTTGAGCCCCAGTTGCACGGCCTGACCGGGGTGGAAGAAATCGAAACCTCGGCCGGCGGCCGCGCTGTGCGCAAGCTGGCCAGCAACCCGGCCACGCCCGGCAACACCGTGGTCATGTCTTTGGACATCAAACTGCAGAAGTTGGTGGAAGACCTGTATGGCGACCGGCGCGGTGCCATGGTGGCGCTGGACCCGAAGACCGGCGAGGTGCTGGCCTTTGTCAGCAAGCCCACCTTCGACCCGAACCTGTTTGTGGAAGGCATCGACGTAGAGAACTGGCAGGCACTGAACGAGTCGCCCGACAAGCCGTTGCTGAACCGGGCCCTGCGCGGCACCTACCCGCCAGGCTCCACCTACAAACCCTTTATGGCCCTGGCCGCGCTGGAAACCGGCAAGCGCACACCGCAGCAGGCGATTTTCGACCCCGGCTTCTTCTTGCTGGCCGGCCACCGCTTCCGCGACGACAAGGAAGGCGGCCATGGCACGGTGGACATGTACAAATCCATCGTCCAGTCCTGCGACACCTATTACTACATGCTGGCCAACGACATGGGCGTGGACCTGATCCACGACGAGGTGGGCAAGTTCGGCTTTGGCAGTCTGACGGGTATCGACATCAATGGCGAGGTGCGCGGGATTCTGCCGTCCACCGACTGGAAGCGCCGCGCCTACAAACGGCCCGAGCAGCAGAAGTGGTATGCCGGCGAGACCATCTCGCTGGGCATTGGCCAGGGCTATAACAACTTCACCATGCTCCAGCTGGCCTCGGCCACCGGCATCATCGCCAACGACGGCGTGAAGATGAAGCCGCACCTGGTGAAAGAGGTGGTGGACGTGGTTTCCCACACCGCGCAGCAAACCTTGCGTGAAATCAAGGCCGAGTCGATTGCCAAGGCCGTGAACATCGATGTCATCAAGAAGGCCCTGGTGGGCGTGAACGTGGAGGGCACGGGCGCCACCGCCTTCCGTGGCGCCGGCTATGTGGCTGCTGGCAAGACCGGCACCGCCCAGGTGGTGACCATAGGCCAGAACGAGAAATACAACGCCTCGCGCACCGCCGAGCGCTTCCGCGACCACGCCTTGTACATGGCCTTTGCCCCGGCGGACAACCCTACGATCGCCTTGGCCATGGTGGTGGAAAACGCCGGTTTTGGCGGAGCCAGTGCGGCACCGATCGCGCGCCGCGTTTTCGACTACTGGCTGCTGCACCAGTACCCCTCGGTAGAAGACATGGCGGCGGTGCAAAAGGGGCTGGCCCAGACGCCCATAGGCACGCCGCGCGCCGTGGCCGATGTGCCCGATCTGCCGGGTGCGCCGGCGTCGGCACCCGCGGCGGCGGCTTCTGCCGCTGCCGCAGTGGCCTCAGCGGCACCAGGTGCATCTGCACCTCGCACGCCTGCCAGTCGCCCGGTGGCTGTACAGAAAAAAGCCGGCTAGCGCAGGTAATACCTGCGCAGAAAGCTATCTAATTAGTAGCAATGCAGCCCCGGTGGGCTATTGCAAAAAGGCGGCGTAGCCCGTCTTCAAGATCAGCGCACTCACCACCGCGATGAATACGCCGCGCACAAAGCCCGTGCCGTGCTTCAGCGCCAGGCGGGAGCCCAGCACGCTGCCCACCACATTGGCGATGGCCATGAACAGCACGTAGTGCCACCAGATGTGGCCGGTGGAGATGAACAGAATCAGCGCCGCCAGGTTGGTGGCGGTGTTCAGCAGCTTGGCCGAGGCGGAGGCGGTCAGAAAGTCGTAGCCCAGCCAGCGCACCAGCAGAAACACAAAAAAGCTGCCCGTGCCTGGGCCGAAGAAGCCGTCGTAAAAACCAATCGTCAAGCCGATGGCGCTGGCCACCAGCGCCTCCTGGCGGCCGCTGAAGCGCGGCGCATGCACCCGTCCCAGGTCTTTCTTCACCAGCGTATAGCCCAGCACGGCGACCAGCACCAGGGGCAGCAGCTTGCGCAGGAAGTCGGGCGAAATCACCGTCACCAGCCAGGCACCTCCGAAGGCGCCCACAAAGCCGGCCAGCGCGGCCGGCAGCAGCGCAGCCCAGCGCATCTCGACGCGGCGGCTGTACTGCCAGGTGGCAAAGCCCGTGCCCCAAATGGAGGCGCCCTTGTTCACGCCGAACAGCGTGGCGGGGTGGGTGGTGGGGAAGGTGGCGAACAGGGCGGGCACCAGGATCAGGCCACCACCGCCGACGATGGCGTCGATAAAACCGGCCAGAAGCGAGGCCAACGAGACAAATAGGAGTTCCATGGCGGGGATTTTCCCATCCCCGGGTTGCTACATATTTAGTAGCTGCTTGCGCAGGCAGAATATGCGCTAGAGGCTATTTCGTCCGGAAAATAAAAAAGCGCCGGGATGAAGCGGCGCTTTTGAAAAACATCTCGTTCGGATGCCTAGATCATATTTTGATAATTCTGCTGTATGTCTCCCCGGACCCTCGCTGGTAGAGGCGCTGGTCCTCTCTGCAAGTGGCGTAAATGTAGCCCCATGTCGGTGCACATGAATCAGGACTTACCCTCCCTCGGACTGGCGTTTGATCTGTATCAAAGTTCCGGCTGGCGTATCCACTCGGCGGCCTTTTCGGCCAGCATCAGCGTGGGCGCATTGGTATTGCCGCTGGTGATGCTGGGCATGGCGCCCGCGTCCACCACCCGCAGGCCGGCCACGCCGCGCACGCGCAGGCGGCTGTCCAGCACGGCCAGAGGGTCGTCGGCCCGGCCCATGCGGGTGGTGCCCACGGGGTGGAAGATGGTGGTGGCGATGTCGCCAGCCAGCGCGGCCAGTTCGGCGTCGCTCTGGTACTGCACGCCGGGCTTCCATTCCTCGGGGCGGTAGGGCGCCAGCGCCGGTTGGGCGACGATGCGCCGGGTCATACGCAGCGAGTCGGCGGCCACCTGGCGGTCCTCAGGCGTGCTGAGGTACTGGGGGGCAATGGCCGGCGGGTCGTCCATGCGCGGGCTCTGGATCTGCACCGTGCCACGGCTGGTGGGGTTGAGGTTGCAGACGCTGGCGGTGAATGCCGGAAAGCGGTGCAGCGGCTCGCCAAACGCGTCCAGCGACAACGGCTGCACGTGGTACTGGATGTTCGGGTAGGGCTGTGCCGGGTCGCTGCGGGTGAAGGCCCCCAGCTGGCTGGGCGCCATGCTCATGGGGCCGCTGCGGCGCAGCGCGTATTCCAGGCCGATGCGGGCCTTGCCCCACAGGCTGTTGGCCAGCACGTTCAGCGTGGGCACGCCCTGCACCTTGAAGACGGCGCGTATCTGCAAATGGTCTTGCAGGTTGGCCCCCACGCCGGGCAGCTCGTGCGCCAGGGCAATGCCGTGCCGCTGCAGCAGCGCGCCTGGGCCTATGCCGGACAGCTGCAGGATCTGTGGCGAGCCTATGCTGCCAGCGCACAGAATGACTTCTTGCGCGGCGTGGACGGTGAGCATCTGCCCGTCTACCCGCACCTGGGCGCCGGTGCAGCGCAGGCTGCCGTCGGGCTGGGTGGCGGTGTTCAGCTTCTCCACCTGGGCCGAGGTCCACAGCGTGAAGTTGGGCCGGCCCATGCAGGCCGGGCGCAGAAAGGCCTTGGCCGTGTTCCAGCGCCAGCCGCGCTTTTGCGTGACTTCGAAATAGCCCACGCCGTGGTTGTCGCCTCGGTTGAAGTCGGGGCTGGCGGGTATGCCTGCCTGCTGGGCCGCCAGGGCAAAGGCGTCCAGTACGTCCCAGCGCAGGCGCTGTTTTTCAATACGCCACTCGCCGCCCGCGCCGTGCAGCGCGTCGCCGCCCAGGTAGTGGTCTTCATGGCGGCGGAAGTAGGGCAGGGTCTGTTCCCAGCTCCAGGCCGGGTCGCCGGTCAGCTTGGCCCAGTGGTCGTAGTCGCGGGCCTGGCCGCGCATATAGATCATGCCGTTGATGCTGGAGCTGCCGCCCAGCACCTTGCCGCGTGGGTAGCGCAGTGCGCGGCCGTTCAGGCCGGGCTCGGGCTGGGTGCGGTAGAGCCAGTCGGTGCGCGGGTTGCCTATGCAGTACAGATAGCCCACCGGGATGTGGATCCAGGGGTAGTTGTCGTGCTGGCCGGCTTCCAGCAGCAGCACGCGGCGCTGGGGGTCTTCGCTCAGGCGTTTGGCCAGCAAGCAGCCGGCGGTGCCGGCGCCGATGATGATGGTGTCGAAATACGTGTCCACCGCCGGTGGCGTGGGCTTAGTGGGGGGCCAGTACGGCGCTGCCCAGTTGCTCGGCCTGGTGGTTGCCGAACTTGGCGGCCAGTTGCTCTTCGGCGATGAAGTCGCTGTAGGTGAACTCGGCGTGTGCAAGCGGGGTGGCGGTCTGCTCGTCCTTGAGGGTTTGCGTCAGCAGCTTGCGCAGCACCATCAGGCTGCCGGGGTCCAGCGACTTCTCGGTTTCGTTCAGAGTGCGTTGCAGGTCGGAGCTGCCCACATGGGCCTTTTGGGCATCGTCGTATTCGATGCCGCGTATCAGCCGCAGCGTCAGCTGCCGTGTGGCTGTGAAGCGTGTCGCGACGAAGGCCGGGTGGACGCGGCTAAGCACCAGTTGCAGGCCGCCCAGCAGAATCTGCAGCTCCAGCAGTTGGTGGTTGTCTGTCACACGGGGCAACAACAGCTCGGTGTTCCAGGGCGAATCGTGGCGCAGGCTTGGGTTGTTCATGGAGAGCCATGGTAACGATTGGCCTTACCAATGAATTGCAGCAAAGCGGTTGAAAATCCCTGCAATTCCTGCGTTTGGAGGGCTGGCTGACTTCAAGACGCTGTGTCTCGGTCTTGTCCTTGTGTGCATACCAGCTTGGGTACGGCACCAATGCCACTGCCTTAGCTTTTGGTATTCCAGTAAAAGTCTTCTTTGCTGTGTGCGGCGTAGGTGGTACCCGTTAGCAGGTTGGCGCCCAAGCAAGCCGTGATGAATACCAGAAGCTGCAGTAGGTGGCGATTTCTATTCATCCCCATCTCTCCCATTTGTATTTGTGATGGATGCCGGCGGGGGGGCGGCCCCTCGCCGGAAGATGCTGGACTTAGTTGGCAGCAGGGGCGGTAGCTGCGGGTGCGGCAGATGTGGTCGTTGCATCGGCGGCTGCGCTGGTGGACGCTGCCATTTTTCCGCTGGCGATCGCGGCCTTGATATCGTCCAGGCTCACAAAGCCGCTGTTGCTTTTGTCGATCTGGGTGAAGTGCTTGGCCACCATGGGCATGCCTGCCTTGGCTTCGTCCAGGGACAACTTGCCGTCATGGTTTTTGTCGGCCTGGGCAAAGCGTGCTTCCAGAACTTTCAGCTCTTGTGCCGCAGCCTTGTCTTGCAAACCTGCATTGGCTGTTTGAGCGCCAACGCAGAACATGGCGGCGGCGAGAAGGCTGAGTTTGATTTTGCTGTGCATATTGTGTGTGCGAGTCGTAGTTAAGAGAGGAAAAATTGCGATCCATTTCCGGCTGGACAGTCATCCCATGGGGCGGGCTTCTGTTCATGTGCGCCACGGATTTGGGTGCGAAGTAAGTTTCCTCAAATTACCCCTCGCCATGTGAGACGTGTCGAGACGTTTCACGACACGGCTGTTACATACGCGCCTGTTATGTCGCACCACCATTGCGGGCACTTGACTTACGATAGCCCGGCTATGTTCTTTGTACCCAGACTCCACCGCTCCGCTGCCGATGTCTAAAGCTGTTGTGTTGATCGTTGACGACGATCTCGAACTTTCGTCCATGCTGGTGCGCTTGCTGGAGGGAGAAGGCTGGGCGGTTCAGGCCGCGTACACCGGCGTGCAGGCCGAGCAGCTGCTGCAACAGGGTTTGCCAGCCGTGGTTTTGCTTGACGTGATGCTGCCCGATGCCAGTGGCATGGAGCTGTGCCGGCGCTGGCGCGGCATGTACCCGGGTTTGGGCCTGCTCATGCTGACGGCGCGGGGTGATCCATTTGACCGCGTGCTGGGTCTGGAGCTGGGGGCCGACGACTACCTGGCCAAGCCTTTCGAAAAGCGTGAACTGGTGGCGCGGTTGCGCGCCTTGATACGCCGGCAGTCGACAGCGGTACCGGCGCCCGTGACCCAATGGAATTTTGGCAGTCTGACCATCGAACTGCTGCGTCGTGAAGTGCTGGTAGATGGCCGCGTAGCGGACTTGACCAGCATTGAATACAAGCTATTGGTCGAATTGGCCCGCGTGCCCGGGCAGGCGGTGTCGCGCCAGCAACTGAGTAATGCCGTGCAAGCCACGGCCTATCGCCCGCTGGATCGGACTGTGGATGTGCAGGTGGGGCGGTTGCGCCGCCGCTTGGCGCAGATGGCGCCGGGTAGCGAGTGGATAGAAACCGTGCGCGGGGAGGGATACGCCTTTGTGCCGCGGGGAGGGGCACCGAGTTCCCCTGTCAACGGATGATCTTCCGAAAATTCGACTCGCTTTTCATGCGCCTGGCACTTGCGCAAACCGTGCTGTTGGTTAGCTCACTACTGGTCATCGGCGGTCTATTGGTGATAGAGCGCAACCAGCTGTCGGCACCTGAATTTGCCATTTTGCTGGCCCCGAGCATCAAGGTGGCAGTGCAGGCCGATGTCAACCAGGCGGTGCCGGTGGATGGACTCGGCTTGACCATACGCCGCCATGCGCAGCTGCCCGATGGCTGGAAGCTGCGGATCTACCAGAGACCTGCGGTGGCCGATTTTGTGCGGGCCTTGGCCAAGTACCAGGTGGTGGTCGATGATGTTTGGCTCAATCGCCGGGATGGGCACTTCACCTTGTGGGTGCATGTGTTGGTGCCTGGCAGCGCACCGGTGTGGCTTAGCGGCAATGTGCCGTCGGCGCTGCCCGAATGGGCCCCGCGTATGACGGTCGGCCTGGTGCTGTTGGTGCTTGTGAGCGGCTTGGTGAGTTGGGGTTTTGCCATTCGTGTGACCCGCCCACTGAGCCAGTTGCGTAACCGCATGCAGTTGCATGCGCATAACGGTGTGGAGCCAACCCTGCCGTGGCCTTCCATGCAAAGCCGCAAAGCGCCGCCGGAGCTGGTTGAAATTGAAAATGCCTACCGCCTGCTGGCCGAGCGCCTGCAGCGCAATGAGCGTGAGCGTGCGCTGCTGTTGGCCGGCGTGTCCCACGATCTGCGCAGCCCGCTAAGCCGCATCCGGCTGGCCGCCGAGATGTTGCCCGAGTCTGCCGACAACGCGGCCGGCGTCGCCAGCATCACCCGCAATGTGGACCACGCGGATCGCTTGACCTCCAGTTTCTTGGAGTTCATTCGCGCCAGCACGGTGGCCATGGATGAAGTGGTGGACCTGGCTGCAGTGGCGCTGGAGGCCGTGGTCGGCTTTGAGCGTCCGGTGCATGAATTGCAGTTGAGTTCGCCAGACAGTATGTGGCTGCAACGGGCCCATGGATTGCTGGTGCAGCGCCTGATCATCAACCTCGTGGACAACGCACTCAAACATGGTGGCTTGCCGGTCGAAGTCGATATTGCGGAAGAGGGCGGCTGGGCCACCATGACCGTGTCGGATACGGGGCCGGGTTTGCCGCAGAACGGGGATGGGCGTTTGATGGAAGCGTTCGCACGCGGTGACGCTAGTCGCGGCTTGCCTGGGTTCGGCCTGGGGTTGGCGATTGCGCAGCAAATTGTGGTGCGCTTGCATGGCGAGCTGCGCTTCGCACAGGATGGAGCGCTGCACCAGGTGGTGGTGCGCCTGCCGTTGCAGGGCTGAGCCTGCGGCAGCAGAGCCCCGTTGGCTGACGACCGCGCTACGGCGTAGTCACGCGGCGCGCACGGCCTTGGGGTGTTCCAGCCGGTGTATCAGCTCCTTGACCACGGCTACCATCACCGCGCGGTCGGCGTTGGGGTGGTCGGCCATGTGCTGGGTGGTGGTGCCGGCGCGCACCCAGGCGCCCGCCGCGTCGCTGCCAAACACCAGCTGGATGCCGTGCTGTGCCAGCAGCGGCCCGCAGGCGGCCCAGCTGCGGGTCCACTGCGGTAGCTTGTGCGTGCCCTCCCACAGCGTGCCCGCGCTCTCGTAGCATTCCTCGATCTGGTGGTGGCCCAGCAAATGGGCCAGCTGGCGCTCCTTGGCGACACAGCTGCGGAAGTACTCTTCGTCGGTGATGCGCATGGTTAGCTCCTACGTAGTTGCAAGTAAAACCAGCCGTTTGCGCAGATAAAACCAGCGCAAGCAGCTATATATTTAATAGTGCAGCACAGTTACCATGGTGCCCCGTTTTACCGGTTTGCGCCATGCCTGAATCCCCTGGTCCTGCCCCTGCCCGTTTTGTGACTGGCCCCTTGTTTCGCCATGTGGCGGTGATGTCCACCACCTCCGCCATCGGCCTGGTGGCGGTGTTTGTGGTGGACCTGATCAACCTGTTCTACATCGCCCGGCTGGGCGAGCAGTCGATTGCCGCCGCCGTGGGCTTTGCCGGGGTGGTGGGCTTCTTCCACACCTCGCTGTGCATAGGGCTGACTATCGGCATTGCTGCTGTGGTGTCACGTAGGGTGGGTGCTGGCCGGGCCGAGGATGCGCGGCGCCTGGCCATGTCCAGCCTGTTCTGGATGGTGCTGGCAGCGGCGCTGGTAGGCAGCGGCACGGCGCCGTTTCTGCACTCGCTGCTGCGCACCTTGGGCGCTGCGGGCGAGACCGAGCGGCTGGCCGCGCGCTACCTGGGCGTGACTGTGCATTCCCTGCCGCTGCTGGGCATAGGCATGGCCTGCTCGGCCCTGCTGCGCTCGGTGGGCGATGCGCGGGGCGCCATGAACGTGACGCTGGGCGCGGCGTTGGTCACGGCGGTGCTGGACCCGATCCTGATCTTCGGCCTGCACATGGGGCTGGACGGCGCGGCGGCCACGGCGGTGATTTCGCGCAGCATTCTGGCGGTGGTGGGGCTGCGCGGCGTGATGCGCCACCATCTGCTGGGCCGGCTGGAGGGCGGTCACTTGCTGGCCGATGCCCGGGCCCTGGCGGCGGTGGCCGGCCCCGGTGTGCTGAGCAATCTGGCGACGCCGGTGGGGGCGGCCTTTGTGACGCATTCCATCGCACAGTTTGGCGCCTCGGCAGTCGCCGGCCAGGCCATCATCGACCGGCTGACGCCCGTGGCTTTTGGCATGGTGTATGCGCTCAGCGGTGCGGTCGGCCCGATCCTGGGCCAAAACCTGGGGGCCCGCGCCTTCGACCGGGTGCGCCAGGGCCTGCGCGACAGCCTGCGCTTCATGGTGATGGCCGTGGGCGCTGCGTGGCTGCTGCTGGCGCTGGGCCAGGGCCTGCTGGTGCAGGCCTTTGGGGTGGACGGCGATGCGGCGCACCTGGTCCGCATGTACTGCAGCTGGCTGGCGCCCAGTTTCTTTTTCATTGGCGCGCTGTTCGTGGCGAATGCCGCGTTCAACAACCTGGGCCGCCCGCTGTGGTCCACCGGCTTCAACTGGGCCCGGGCCACGCTGGGCACCATCCCGTTTGCCTGGTGGGGGGCGCACTACGGCCCGGTAGGCGTGCTGGCCGGGGCCGGTGTGGGCAGCGCCATTTTTGGCCTGCTGGCGATGCTGGTGGCTACGCGTTTGGTCCGCCAGCTTGCGCATGAATAATGCCGCTGGCGCATGTTATATATGCGCTAGTAGCTATAAATTAAATAGCAATCAGCTGTCGCTGCGGGTCTGCGCCACCCACAGCAGCTGGTCCACCGCCACGCCTAATTGCCGGGCCTTCTCTACCAGCTGGGTGCGGATAGCGGGTGGCAGCTGCTTGTCGCGTGCCAGTATCCAGGCGTAGCTGCGGTCGGCACCAATTACCAGGGCCCAGCAGTAGTCCGAGTCCAGCGCCACCACGTGGTAGCCGCCATAGAACGGGCCGAAGAAAGACACCTTCAGCGATGCGCGCTGGCTGTCGCCTGTGAACAGGGCCCGGCCCACCGCCTCCTTCCACGCCCCGCTGCCCGTGTCAAAACCCCGGTTGACCACCTCCACGCTGCCATCGGGCTGCAGGCTGTAGCGGGCGCTGACGTCGCTCAGCCCTTTCTCAAAGCGGTGGTCCAGCCTCGCGATCTCGAACCACTTGCCCGCGTAGCGCTGCACGTCGAACGGGCTGACGGGGGTGATGCCCTCGGGCGGGGCGGTGGAGCAGCTGGCCAGGGCCAGCAGACAGGCCAGCGCCAGGAAGCGGGCGCGCGCAATGACAGATTTCATGGTGTTCAGCCCAGTACCGGAAACAGTTTGTGCAGGCCCTCGGCCATCACCTCCACCGCCAGGGCGGCCAGGATCAGGCCCATCAGCCGGGTCATCACATTGATGCCGGTTTTGCCCAGGATGCGGGCGATGGGCTGGGCCAGGGCGAAGCACAGGGCGGTGGCCAGGCCGATCACCACGCCGTAGCCCACCAGGGTCATCAGCTGCCAGAAGGACTTGGCGCGGTCGGCGTAGATCACCACGGTGGACATGCTGGCTGGGCCGGTCAGCAGGGGAATGGCCAGCGGCACCACGGCGATGCTGGAGCCCACGGCGGCGCGCTCGGAGGCGTCCTGTATTTCATCGGCGTTGGACTTGGCCTCGGCGGGCTGGGCGTTCAGCATGTTCAGCGAAGAGGTCATCAGCAGCAGGCCGCCGCCTACCTGGAAGCTGGCCAGCGAGATATTGAAAAAGTCCAGGATCTGCAGGCCCAGCAGGGCGCTGACGGCGATCACCACGAACACGCTGAACGACGACACCCAGATGGTGCGCTTGCGCTGCGCCGCCGAAAAGCTCTGCGTGTAGTGGATGAAGAAGGGCACGATGGCCAGCGGGTTGACGATGGCCAGCAGGGTGATGAGGGGTTTTGTATCCATGGGCGCAGAGCTTAACGTCCGCCCGCCACATCCACCAGTGCCATGGTGGTGTAGCTGGCCTCGGGGCTGAGCAGCCACAGGATGGCTTGCGCCACTTCCTCGGCGGTGCCGCCGCGCTGCATGGGGATGCCGGCGGTCAGGTCGCGCACCCGGTCGGGCAGGCCGCCACTCGCATGGATTTCGGTGTCGATCACGCCTGGGCGTACGGCGTTGACGCGGATGCCCTCGTCGGCCACTTCCTTGGCCAAGCCTATGGTCATGGTGTCGATCGCGCCCTTGGACGCCGCGTAGTCCACGTACTGGCCGGGCGAGCCCAGGCGCGACGCGGCGCTGGACACATTCACGATGGCGCCGCCCTGGCCGTAGCCGGGGCCGAAGTTGCGTTCGCCTTGGCGCGTACCCATGCGCCGCACGGCTTCGCGGGCACACAAAAAGCTGCCAATCACGTTCACGCTGAACATGCGCTGCAGCCGGGCTGCATCCATGTTGTCTACGCGGGTGGTCACATCCACCACGCCAGCGTTGTTGACCAGGGCGCGCAGCGGCCCCAGCTGCGCATCCACCGTGGTGAACAGCCGCACTACCTGGGCTTCGTCGGAAACATCGGCCTGTACCGCGATGGCCTGGCCGCCCTGGGCCTGGATGTCGGCGGCCAGCCGTTCGGCCGCAGCGGCCTGGTGCGCGTAGTTGATGGCCACCGCATAGCCGCGCTGTGCGGCCAGGCGCGCAGTGGCTGCACCGATGCCACGGCCGCCGCCGGTGACCAGCAACACGGGGCGAGCAGGGGATGGGGTCATGTCAGGCCTTGTCTGTAGAGATGGAACGATACCAGTACCATGCCGCTCTCTGGTAAATCCGTGCCCACTTAGTCCTTTCAGGAGCTGCTTGTATGTCTTCTTCTTTTGTTGATCTCACCGCCGCCGACGGTTGTGTGCTGCCGGCCTACGTGGCTACGCCCAGCGGTGCACCCAAGGGCGCGGTGCTGGTGCTCCAGGAAATCTTTGGCGTGAACCGCCACATCCGCTCCGTGGCCGATGCTTACGCTGCTGCGGGTTATCTGGCCGTGGCGCCGGCCATGTTCCAGCGTGTCAAGCCCGGTGTGGACATTGGCTACACCCCTGAGGATGTGCAGGCCGGTATCGCCTTGAAGGCTGCCGCCGAGGCCCAAGGCGTCACCACCCTGATGCATGACATCCAGGCCGCGCTGGCCTATGCGGCCCGTGCTGGCAAAGTCGGTACCGTGGGCTACTGCTGGGGCGGTTTGCTCAGCTGGCGCGCGGCCAGCCTGGTGCCAGGGCTGAGCGCGGCGGTGACCTACTACGGCGGTGGCATGACCGGCCCCGCCGAAGTGGCACGCCAGCCCCTGGTACCTGTTCTGTCGCACTTTGGCGAACGCGACCACGGCATCAGCCTGGAGTCGGTCAAGGCCTTTGGCCAGGCCCACCCCGGCGTGGACTTGCGCCTGTACCCTGCGGACCACGGCTTCAACTGCGACCAGCGCGGCGCTTTTGATGCCCCATCGGCCGCCCTGGCACTGGAGCGCTCGCTGGCATTCTTTGAGCGGCACCTGGCATGAGCAAGCTGCAGCTGCACTATTTCCCTGGCAATGCCAGTATGGCGCCGCACATCGTGCTGGAAGAACTTGGCGTGCCGTTCGAACTGGTATGGGTAGACCGTGAACACGATGCGCACAAGTCCCCCGACTATCTGCGGCTGAACCCGAACGGCCTGATCCCCGTGCTGGTGGACGGCAGCCTGGTGCTGTACGAGGCCGCCGCCATCTGCCTGCACCTGGCGGACTGCCACCCTGCAGCCAGCCTGGCACCACCCCTGGCCACGCCCGAGCGTGCGCACTTCTACAAATGGATGGTGTGGTTGACGAACACGCTGCAGGCCGATTTGATCCTGTACTTCTACCCCGAGCGCTGGGCTGACGACGCCGCTGGCGTGGCCAGCGTCAAGGCGCACGCCGAAGCACGCGTCGGCAGCCTGCTGGACCAGCTGGAAGCCGAGTTGGCCCGCCACGGCGGCCCCTGGCTGCTAGGCGCACAGTACAGCGCCGTAGACGCCTACGCCCTGATGCTGTGCCGCTGGACCCGCAACTTCACCCGCCCCGCGCGCAGCCTGCCGCAGCTAGGTGCATACCTGCAGCGCGTACTGGCCCGCCCTGCAGTGCAACGCGTCTTTGCGACGGAAAAGATCGGTCAGCCGCTGGTGTAAACAACAGCGGCATCAATTAAACGCAGCGGCGCGAATCTCCCCCTTCCAGAGATACCACGGAACCGGCTCCGCCGGGCCGTTGGTATCGCCCCCTGCAAGGGGGGAGGAGGCCACACGCAGTGGGCAAGCCTGGGGGTGTTCACACCCTCCAGCGTTCTTCCATAAAGGTGAGCAAGGCTTTCAGCGCCGCGCTGTTGTGGCGGCGCTGCGTGTAGGCGGCGTACAGCCACAGGTCGTTCGACTGAAAGCCCTCCAGCACGGGCTGCAGGGCGCCGCTGTCCAGGTGCTTCTGTATCAGCATGCGCGGCATGTTCACCACCCCCATGTCCTGCAACGCCATGTGCACCAGCGGCGCGCTGTCGGTGGCGTCCATGCGGCTTTGTACCGGCACCAGGTACAGCGCGCCATCCACCGTGAAGCGCCACTCCGGTGGCCCCACCAGGGCATAGGTCAGCGCGTCATGCTCGGCCAGGTCGTCCGGGTGCAGCGGCGTGCCCCGCTGCTGCCAGTAGGCCGGGCTGGCGCAGACCAGCATGTCGATGCTGCGCAGCTTGCGCACGATCAGGTTGGAATCGGTGATGCGCCCAATACGCAGTGCGAGGTCTATGCCCTCGTCCACCATGTCAATCTGGCGGTTGCTCAGGTCCAGGCTGATGTGCACGTCGGGGTAGCGGCGTATGAAGTCGGCCAGCAAATCGGGCAGCTCGGTGTTGCCCAGGCCCACTGGCGCGGTCAGCCGCAGGCGCCCACTGGGCAGGCGCGAGCGGTGCTTCAGTTCGTCGCGGGTCAGGTCCACGATCTCCAGCAAGGGCGTGCTGCGTTTGAGCAACAGGCTGCCAGCATCGGTCAGGCTGACGGTACGGGTGGTGCGGTTTAGCAGGCGCGTGCCCAGGCGGGCTTCCAGGGCCGCCACGTATTTGCTGACATTGGCCTTGGACACGTCCAGCGTTTTCGCGGCCATGGAAAAGCTGCCGCGCAGAGCGACTTCGCGGAAGGTGCGTATGAGTTCGAGGGTATCCATTGTTTCCGTTGCCGAAACAGTCTTGTTCCATTTCGACCTGTTTAAAGATGAAACTTCGCGCCTATCTGCTATTCACAGTATTAGCAAGCTTGCAAACCCTAGCTTGCAACACTGTGAGTGTGCTTTGAATGCGATGTAACCCAGGAAGACGGGTGCATGGCGACAAGGTTCCCTCTGTTTGATGTTTATGTTTAAAAGGAATCACCATGTCTGCATCTAAATTCGCCGCTTCCGCCCTGATTGCTCTGGCATCCGTCGCCGCCACCAGCGCTGCCTTTGCCGGAAACGACAACAACTATCCCCAGATCAACACCCGCAGCACCTTGAGCCGGGCTGAAGTGCAAGCCCAGCTGGCGCAAGTCCGCAAGGACGGCACTCTGCAAATCGGCAATGACGACAGCTACCCCGTGTTGCCGCAAGTTGCCAGCAACAAGACCCGTGCCGACGTGATCGCCGAGTACGTGGCTGCCCGCAAGGCCGGCCTGATCCCGGTTGAACATAGCTAATCAAGAACAGGCCCGAGGGCGTGCCGTGCTGCCATGCAGTCCTCTGCAAGAGAGGGCGCATGGCGCCAAAGTTCCCTCGCATTACATCCTACTAACAACTCTAAGGAACTACCCCATGTCTACCTCTAAATTCGCCGTTTCCGCCCTGATCGCTTTGGCTTCCGTGGCCGCTACCAGTGCTGCATTTGCTGAAAGCGATAACAACTACCCCCAGATCGCCAGTGTTAGCACCAAGACCCGCGCTGAGGTGCAAGCCGAGCTGGCCCAGGCCCGCAAGGACGGCACGCTGCAAATCGGCAACGACAACAGTTACCCCGTAATCGCCGAAGCCGCCAGCAGCAAGACCCGTGAACAGGTCATGGCCGAGTACGTAGCCGCCCGCAATGCTGGCCTGATCCCGGTTGAACACAGCTAATCTCCGCAAGGTCGATAGTTTCAAGGGCGGTGGCGACACCGCCCTTTTTGCATTTGTGCCTTTTGTGGCTTGGGGCAACGCTGAACAAGTCCCTCGCAGTCTGCGGCGTTGCAAATCCTCGCTATAGCTAAGGCTATGTCTGCGGTTTGCGCCTTGCATCCCATCCCGATCCAGGGCACGCAGTCTCGCGGAGATTTATTCAACGCCGCCTTAGATAAAAATGGCCGCTAGCGCATATAAATACTGCGCGAATAGCTATAAACTTTGTAGCAATATGGTGTGTGTGGATTCACAGACCTGCGGCCGCTGGGAACGACTCAAAAAACGCGGATTGCGGCATTGGGGATGCTAAAAATACAAAGGTAACTTGCAATTCGCGCTCGCAAACAACGAAGATAGCGGGTTGACAGCTGGCATGGAGCGCCGATGACTTCCCGTTTGCCCACACTAGACCCACCGCCATCGCAAGCAGGCCACACTGCGGTGGAGCCGGGCGCGTCCGGCAACGCAGATGCTGCGCACACCGCAGCCCACCAAGACAACTTGCAAGCCTTGATGGGTGCAGTCCAGACCAGCATGCCAACCCTGTCATGGGCGGCATACCGTGCGGGAGACACACTGCATCGTATCGAGCAGGGTGTCCCGGCTGCGCACTGGCCCGAAGCGCTTGCCCAAGAGGCATTCGACGCGTTTTGCCAGGACCAGGGGTTGCACCGGTGGGTCACCGGCCAGGGTGAAAGCGCCTTGGGTTGGTTGCTGGCTCCGCACGGCGAAGCCGGCAACCCGTACTTGGCGGATCTGGCGCACAAGCTGGGACTGCGCCTGCAGACCGACGCACTGGCCCGGGCCCAGGCCAGCCAGCGGGTGCTGTTTGAAATCACCTACCTGGCCAGCTCCACCCGCGAGCGCCGGACCTTTCTGCAAGGTGTGCACCGCCATCTGTCCACCCTGATCGATGCCGAAAACTTCTATCTGGCGCTGTACGACAGCCAAGACGACAAGGTCACCTATCCGTACTACATCGACAACGCCGATGCGTTTGAGACCGAGGAGCATGAGTCCATCGACCGCCAGCGCCTGTCCATGACCCACTATGTGCTGACCACTGGCCAGGCCTTGTTCATTGACGCCACGGACATTGCCGCAGCGCAGGCGCAAGGGCGCTTTTACTGCGTGGGCCATCGCCCCGAGTTCTGGATGGGGGTGCCGCTGAAGAACGCTTCGGACGAAGTGTTCGGTATGCTGGCGATGCAGGTCTACGACGTGTCGCGCATCTACAGCGTGGAGGACCGCGAGTTGTTTCTGGTGGTGGCGCGCCACGTGGCCATGGCGCTGGACCGGATTCTGCACCGCGCCCACCTCGAAGAAACCGTGGCCCGGCGCACGCTGGAGCTGTCCACCTTGAACGACGCGCTGCGCCACGAGGTAGCCGACCGCGAACGTGCCGAGCACCTGCAGCGCGCCTTGTTCCAGATCACCGAACTGGCCAGCCAGCCGGGCGACATGGCAGAACTGTTCCGTGGCCTGCACGGCATCGTGGGTGAGCTGCTGTTTGCTCGCAACTTCTACATCGCGTTGTTTGACGATGTGAGCACCGAGGTGACCTTTCCGTACTATGTGGACCAATTCCGAGACAGCCCGCCCAAGCCCCGGCGTGGTGAGCGCGGCGCGACTGAATATGTGATTCGCCAGCGCCGCCCGTGCCTGATGAACCGCCAGGAGGCTCAGCGCTTGGACAGCCTGGGTGAGATTGCGGTGCAGCACGACCCTAACCAGTCCTACTCCTGGCTGGGCATTCCGCTGTTCGATGGCGACACGGTGCGCGGCGTGCTGGCGGTGCAAAGTTATTCGGCCGACATCCACTATTCCTTGCGCGACCAGGAATTGCTGACCTTCGTCTCCCGGCATATCGACACCGCCTTGTCCCGGCGCAGCGCGGCAGAAGCCATCCACACCGCCAATATGCGGCTGGAAGCACGGGTGCAGGACCGCACCCGCGAGCTGGACCACGCCAATGCGAAGCTGCAGCATGAAAACGCCCACGACTCGCTGACCGGCCTGCCCAACCGCGCCCACCTGCAACAACGCCTGCACAGCGCCTGGCAGGCCTTTTGCGCCCATGGCCACGAGCTGGTGGTGATGTTCATCGACCTGGACCGCTTCAAGATGGTCAACGACAGCCTGGGCCACCACTGCGGCGATCTGCTGCTGGTCCAGGTCGCGCAGCGCCTGCGCCACTGCATGCGCGACAGCGATCTGCTGGCCCGTCTGGGCGGCGACGAATTTGCGGTACTGGCCTTTGGTGCATCGCCGGAGGTCACGGCGGCCATAGCCGAACGCATTGTGCAGGCCTTCGACCTGCCGTTCCATGTGGATGGGCACACGGTGTTTTCATCCTGCAGTGTCGGCGTGGTGGGTGCCAACAGCCAGTTCCACCAGGAGCCGGCCGACCTGCTGCGCGATGCCGACACGGCGATGTACCGGGTCAAAAAAGCGGGGCGCGACAGCTATGCGCTGTTCAGCCAGGAAGTGCGCCGCGAGGTGTCCGACCAAATGGAGCAGGAGACCGCGCTGCGCAACGCGCTCAAACGCACAGATGAATTGTTGCCGTATTTCCAGCCCATCCTGGATGTGCAGAGCGGCGCCATTGTGGCCTTGGAGGCCTTGATCCGCTGGCACCAGCCGGGTGGCAATATCGTCGCACCTGGCCAGTTTCTTCCGGCGCTGGAGGGTCTGCGCCTGATTGGTCGGCTGGATTTCTACATGCTGCACAGCGTGGTGGCGATCCTGGCCCAGCCCGCGCACGCGCACTGGCCGACCGTGCATGTGAACTGCTCCAGCTACAGCATCACCCGCAGCGAATTCTCCAGCGAAGTGCTGAGTCTGTTGGCCGAATATGGCGTGGCGCCCTCGCGCATCTGCCTGGAGCTGACTGAAGGCGCCCTGGTGGCCGAACCCGAGCTGGCCCGCCAGGCCATGAAGCACCTGGCCGACAACGGCGTCTCGGTGGTGCTGGACGATTTCGGCGCGGGCTTCTCGTCGCTGAGCTACGTGCACCAGTACCACTTCAGCGGCTTGAAGATCGACAAGTCTTTCATCCTGGAGCTGAGCGCCAGCCCGCGCAGCCGTGCCATCGTCCGGGCCATTGTGCGCATGGCCGAATCGCTGGGTTTGAGCGTCGTTGCCGAGGGGGTGGAAGATGCCGAAACCCTGGCCTTGCTGCGCGATATGGGCGCCGGCCAGGCGCAGGGCTACTACTTCTCCAGGCCGGTGCCCAAGGAGGTGTTGGACCTCAGCCTTCTGCCCGCCGTGTAGCTACGCGACCGGGATAGTCTTTAACGGCCGGTGCGTGCCAGATACCGGTTGCGCCAGAACAGCAGCACCATTCCCAATGCAATGAGCACCATCGCGCCCATGGCCCACCAGAAGCCGCCTTGCCGGTGCAGCAGGGGGATCACCTCGAAGTTCATGCCGAAGATACCGGCGATCAGGTTCAGCGGCAGGAAGATGGCGGTCAATACCGTCAGCGTCAGCATGATGTCGTTGGTCCGGTTGCCCTGCACGCTGAAGTGCATCTGCACCGCCGTCTCAACGCTTTGCTCCAGCCGCCGCACGTGGTGCACCACCCGTTCAATGTGTTCCAGCACATCGCGGCTGCGCACTTGTAGCAGCTCGCGTTCGCGCAGCTCGGCCATGCCTTGTGCGTCCGGCCAGGTTTTTACCGCCTCGATCCAGTCCTGGATGGACGAGCGCTGTTCTTCACACACATCGTCCAATTGGTGCAGGGTCAGCCGCGCGTCCAGCAGCGCGCTCCAGTTGCTGAAACGGGCCCCAGGCTTGAGCAGCTCGCTTTGCCAATGGTCCAGCTGGCGGGTCAGTTCGCGGCGCAGGTCTAGGTAGCCATCGACCATGCTGTTGACGATGCGCAGCATCAAATCGGCCGGGCTGGTGGGCACGCGGGCGCCGGTGGCCCGCAGCTCGGTGGAAGTGGCGGCCAGCAGTTTTTCGGCATAGCTGTCGCGCACCGCGCAGTCGCTGGGGTGTACGGTCAGCAACACCTGGTCGAACACGGCAAAGCCCACCGGGTTGGTGTTGATGCGGCGCAGGATGGGTGGGCCGCCGCGCTTCATCGGCTGGCCCGGCGGTACGGCGGCTGCGTCCGATCCGGCTTCCTTGGGGCCGGCCGCCAGGCGGCGGAACACCAGCAGGTCGTATTGCGAGGTGTAGTCGTAGTGCGATGGCAGCTGGTTGTTCAGCAAATCTGACACATGCAGATCGACCAGCTGGTGGCCGCAAAGCTGCTGCAGCGTGGACTGCAGCAGCGCCTGCTGAACTTCAAATTCGCTCCGTGCGCAGGCGATCCAGACGTAGCCGCCCGGCACCGGCGCGCTGGGCAGGGCGGTGTTTTCCACCACACTGGTGCCGACAATTGTGAAGATGCGCATGGTGTAGGATTTACAAGAAATAGGCCTCTAGCGCAGGTTCTGTCTGCGCTAGTAGCTATTATTTTAGGAGCTTACGCGTTCTGTGCCTGGAGCAGGCGGGCGGCGGCGATGGCGCTGTAGGTCAGCACGCCGTCGGCACCGGCGCGCTTGAAGGCCATCAGGCTCTCCAGCACCACGCGGTCGTGGTCCAGCCAGCCGTTTTGCACGGCAGCCTGCAGCATGGCGTACTCGCCGGATACCTGGTAGGCGAAGGTGGGCACGCGGAATTCGTCCTTCACCCGGCGCACCACGTCCAGGTAGGGCATGCCTGGCTTGACCATCACCATGTCCGCGCCTTCGGCGATGTCCATGGCCACCTCGCGCAGAGCTTCATCGGTGTTGGCCGGGTCCATCTGGTAGGTCTTTTTGTCGCTCTTGCCCAGGTTGGCGGCCGAGCCCACCGCGTCGCGGAATGGGCCGTAGAAGGCGCTGGCGTACTTGGCGCTGTAGGCCATGATCTGCGTGTGGATGTGGCCCCGCGCCTCCAGCGCCTGGCGGATGGCGCCGATGCGCCCGTCCATCATGTCGCTGGGGGCGACGATGTCCACGCCGGCATCGGCCTGGGCCAGCACCTGCTGCACCAGGGCGGCGACGGTGGCTTCGTTCTGGATGTAGCCGTTTTCGTCGGGCAGGCCGTCCTGGCCGTGGCTGGTGTAGGGGTCCAGCGCCACATCGGTCATCACGCCGAGTTCGGGGAAGCGCTTTTTCAGTTCCCGCACCACGCGCGGCACCAGGCCTTCGGGGTTGAAGGCTTCTTCGCCGCCGTAGGTCTTCAGCGACTGGTCGATCACCGGGAACAGCGCCATCACCGGGATCTGCAGCTTCACGCATTCCTCGGCCACCGGCAGCAGCAGGTCCAGGCTCAGGCGTTCCACGCCGGGCATGGAGGCCACGGCTTCGCGGCGGTTGGTGCCCTCGTGCACAAACACCGGGTAGATCAGGTCGTGGGCGGTCAGGGTGTTTTCACGCACCAGGTTGCGGCTAAAGGCTGCGCGGCGCAGGCGGCGGGGCCGGCCGGCGGGGTAGGGGGCGTAGGGGGTGGAGGAGGTCATGGACAAAATTGTGCCCCATCCGCTCAGGCTTGCCGGAATATCCAGATAAGCCCTCTTGAATCCCGGTGGGGCCTTTGCTAAATTGCTTTTAGGGCGGCTTGCCGTCCTCCCGCTTTACCTCCCTGAGCGGGGCCCGGCGGTCCATGACCCACGGGCTTAGCACCCCGGCCCCTGGCCGGGGTATTTTTTTTGGTGAATAGGAACACCCCCAGGCTGCGCGCGCTATGCGTCGCTACGCCAACCCCCTTGCAGGGGGCAGCAGCAGTGGCCCGGCAAAGCCGGTTCCACGCTGTTCACGAAGGGGCTTCATTAGGGTGGTGCTTGGTTTTGCCTGCCCTGGGCTATGCTCTCACCATGCTTTGGGTCAAGTCCTTCCACATCGTCTTCATCGCCAGCTGGTTTGCTGGTCTGTTCTACCTGCCGCGCATCTTCGTCAATCTGGCGATGGTGCCGCCGGACTCGCTGGCCGAGCGTGAACGTCTGTTGCTGATGGCGGGCAAGCTGTTGCGCTTCACCACCTTGCTGGCGGTGCCGGCGGTGCTGTTCGGCGCCTGGCTGTGGCTGGGCTACGGCATTGGGTGGGGGCCGGGCAATGGCTGGATGCATGCCAAGCTGACCCTGGTGCTGCTGGTCATCGGTTACCACCACGGCTGCGGCGTGCTGCTGCGCAAGATGCGCGCCGGCGCCCCCATGCGCAGCCACACCTGGTACCGCTGGTTCAACGAACTGCCGGTGCTGCTGTTGCTGGCCATCGTGATTCTGGTGGTGGTGAAACCCTTTTAACCTGGAGGGCCTGTCCTGGGATGCACAAGACCTCGGCTTGGCCGCTCGCCTGGTTGTATGTCGGGCTGGTGCTGTATGCCAGCCTGTACCCCTTTGACGGCTGGCGCGACCAGGGCATCACGCCCTGGTTCTTCGTGACCGCGCCGCTGCCGAAGTACTGGACCGGGTTTGACGTGGCCATCAACGTCACCGGCTACGCCCCACTGGGTTTTTTGTGGGCGTTGAGCGGCCTGCGCTCGGGCCGCACCCGGGTGCCGGTGCTGGCGGCCACGCTGGCGGCTTGTCTGTTGTCGCTGGCGATGGAGACGCTACAGAGTTATCTGCCGGTGCGGGTGCCGTCGAATGTGGACTGGGCTCTGAACAGCGCCGGAGCTCTTCTGGGGGCTGTTGCTGCGACGCTGCTGGAACGGCTGGGTGCGATCGACCGCTGGAGCCGCTTCCGCGACCGCTGGTTCGTCAGCGATGCGCGCAATGTCCTGGTGCTGCTGGCGTTGTGGCCTATGGCCTTGCTGTTCCCTGCCGCAGTGCCTTTGGGCCTGGGCCAGGTGCTGGAGCGCGTCGAGGCGGGCTTGGCAGAAATGCTGGCAGACACGCCTTTTCTGGACTGGTTGCCGGTGCGCGACGTCGAACTGCAGCCTCTGGTGCCGGGGGCTGAGCTGCTGTGTGTGCTGCTGGGCGCGTTGATTCCGTGCCTGCTGGGCTATTGCGTGCTGCGCCAGGTACGCCAGCGCCTGGTGTTTGCGCCGCTGATCCTGCTGCTGGGTCTGGCGGCGGCAGCAGTGTCGGCCGGCCTGAGCTATGGCCCCATCCATGCGCTGCAGTGGTTGACCCTGCCGGTGCGCGTGGGTTTGTGGGCTGGCTTGGCAGTGTCCGTGGCCCTGGTCTGGGTGCCGCGCCGGGTCTGTGCGGCGCTGCTGCTGCTGGCCTTGGCCGTACACCTGGGTGTGCTGAACCAGGCGCCGGCCAGCGCCTACTTCGCACAAACTTTGCAAACCTGGGAGCAGGGCAAGTTCATCCGCTTCAATGGTCTGGTGCAGTGGCTGGGCTGGCTGTGGCCCTATGTGGCACTGGCCGTGGTGGTGGGCCGCATCGCCCGACCCGCAGCGGAAAACTAAAATACCGCCATGACTGACACCACCACCCCAGCTGCACCCACCGGGTCGTACTACGGACGCCATATCTTCTTCTGCCTGAACGACCGCACCAACGGCGAAGACAGCTGCGCCCACCACAACGCCCAGGCCGGCTTCGACCGCTGCAAAGCGCTGGTCAAGCAGGCGGGCCTGTCTGGCCCTGGCCAGGTGCGCGTCAACAAGGCCGGTTGCTTGGACCGCTGCGCCGCTGGCCCGGTGGCTGTGGTCTACCCGGAAGCGGTCTGGTACAGCTTCGTGGACGAAAGCGATATCGACGAAATCGTCGAATCGCACCTCAAGAACGGCAAGGTGGTGGAGCGCTTGGTGACGCCAGCCCACCTGGGTCGTTGATTTAAGCTTTTTAGGCCGCCGGCGCAGGTATTGCCTGCGCTGACAGCTATCAATTTGGTAGTAATCTCGTGAATGCATCTACCCAGCGTTTGACCCTGAGCGGCGCCGCCGGCGCCATAGAAGCCGCGCAGGACGCGCCCGCAGGCGCGTCGCGCGGCATCGCCGTCATCGCCCACCCGCATCCGCTGTTTGGCGGCACCATGGACAACAAGGTGGTGCAAACTATGGCGCGGGCCTTTGTGCAGGCCGGCTGGACGGCAGTGCGCTTCAACTTTCGCGGTGTCGGCACCAGCGCCGGTATGCACGACGAAGGCCGTGGCGAAATGGAAGACTTGTTAGCCGTGGTGGCGCAGACGGCACCGGCCGACCAGCCGCTGGCCCTGGCCGGGTTTTCCTTCGGCGCCTTCGTCACCACCCACGCGGTCAAAGCTCTGTGGGACAGCCGCCCGGTCGAAAAGCTGGTGCTGGTCGGTACCTCCACCGCGCGGGCACCCGCAGCCACCCTGCCGCCAGCGGTGCACGAGCGCACCCTGGTCGTCCATGGCGAGCAGGACGACACCGTTGCCCTGGCCTCTGTCATGGACTGGGCGCGGCCGCAGATACTTCCTGTGACGGTTGTGCCAGCAGGCGGGCATTTTTTTCACGGACAATTGCCGTTGTTGAAAAATCTGGTGCTGCGCCACCTGCATGCATGAAACTTTGCGGCCCTGCCAGGGGTCGCACCGGGGGTTTCCCCTGACCCGGGTGGCCACTGCGCCACCCGTCCTGTTGACCTCTCACTCTCCATTCCCATCCATGAAATACTTCTTGCAGGCTGTTGCTGCACCCTTGTTGGCCTCTGTTTCTTTGCTGGCGGCAGCCCAACCGGTGGCCGGCCCTGAAATCGCGGCCAAGGCCTATATGGTGCTGGACGTCACCGCCAACCAGGTCTTGCTGGAAAAAGACATCGACATGCCGGTCGAGCAGGCCTCGTTGACCAAGCTGATGACCGCTTACCTGGTGTTCGACGCGCTGCGCAGCAAAAAAATCAGCCTGACGCAAACCCTGCCGGTCAGCCTTAAGGCCTGGAAGATGCCCGGCTCGCGCATGTTCATCGACCCCAAGATGCAGGTGCCGGTCGAAGACCTGATCAAGGGCATGATCGTCCAGTCGGGTAACGACGCCACCATGGCACTGGCCGAGGGCGTGGGCGGCACGGAAGAGCATTTTGTGGAAATGATGAACCAGCAGGCCAAGGCCCTGGGCATGAAAGCCACCAGCTACCGCAACCCCGAAGGCCTGACCGAAGCCGGCCACATCACCACTGCGCGCGACTTGAGCATCTTGGCGACCCGGCTGATGCGTGACTTCCCAGAGTACGCGCACTACGACGGCATGAAAAAGTACCACTACCCCGGTACGCCCGTCAGCAATGAAAACAACCGCAACGGCCTGCTGTTCCGTGACCCGACGGTGGATGGCCTGAAGACCGGCCACACCGATGCCGCCGGCTACTGCCTGATCGCCACCGCCAAGCGCGACTTCCCGAATCTGGGCAGCCGCCGTATCCTGACCATCGTGCTGGGCACGGCCAGCGAAAACGCCCGCCTGAACGAATCGCAAAAGCTGCTGAACTGGGGCTACACCGCCTATGAAGGCGTCAAGCTGTTTGACGCCAACCAGGCCGTGGTCACGCCGAATGTCTGGAAGGGCAAGGATGCCACCGTCAAGCTGGGCCGTCCCGAAGCTGTGGTGGTGGCCGTGCCTGCCGGCAGCGCCGCCAAGGTCAAGACCGAAATCCAACGCCCCGATCCCCTTGTGGCGCCTTTCACCAAGGGTCAGGCCGTGGGCTCTTTGAAGGTGGTTTTGGGCGACCAAACCCTGCAAACCGTGCCTTTGCTGGCCTTGGACGGCGTGGAGCAGGCCGGCATTCTGGGCCGTGCCTGGGATTCCATTCGTTTGTGGATCAAGTAATTTTGATAAGTGAGCGCTTGCAAACTTGTTAAAACAACAGCAGGTTTGCACTCGCTGATTCAAAAAGCTATACTCGAAGGCTTTTCGGAACTTTCCGAAGGGATTCACGTTTTCTGTTAGTTTTAAACGTTTAGGGACGTTTTCTTTGTCAAGGAGGCTTTAGTGCCAACCATTAACCAGCTAGTACGTCAGGGACGCGAGGTCGAAACGATCAAGTCCAAGAGCCCTGCGATGCAAAATTCTCCGCAACGCCGTGGCGTTTGCACCCGCGTCTACACCACGACGCCTAAAAAGCCTAACTCCGCTCTGCGTAAGGTTGCCAAAGTGCGCCTGACCAACGGTTTTGAGGTCATCTCCTACATCGGCGGCGAAGGCCACAACCTGCAAGAACACAGCGTTGTGCTGGTTCGCGGCGGCCGTGTGAAGGATTTGCCCGGTGTGCGTTACCACATCGTGCGCGGTTCGCTCGACTTGCAAGGCGTGAAAGACCGCAAGCAATCGCGTTCCAAGTACGGCGCGAAGAAGCCAAAGGCTAAGTAAGCCCTCGGTTTTTAGTATGTATCGGTGCTGTTTCCCGCGTGGCGCGGTGATGCAGCGTAGTGACCCGCTGTGGGTCGAGTAAGTGAAAACCAAAATGGTTTTTGCGGTGTCTGCCAAGACGCCAACTGAAGCAATTAAGAGGTGAAAAATGCCACGTCGTCGCGAAGTCCCTAAACGTGAAATCCTGCCGGATCCTAAGTTCGGCAATGTTGAGCTGTCCAAATTCATGAACGTGATCATGGAAGGCGGCAAGAAGGCAATCGCTGAGCGCATCATTTATGGCGCTCTCGATTTCATCGAAAAGAAGAACCCAGGCAAAGACCCACTGGAAGCCTTCACCTTGGCGATCAACAACGTCAAGCCCATGGTCGAAGTGAAGTCCCGCCGCGTTGGTGGTGCCAACTACCAAGTGCCGGTCGAAGTGCGCCCTGTCCGTCGTTTGGCTTTGTCCATGCGCTGGTTGAAGGAAGCCGCTCGCAAGCGTGGCGAAAAGTCCATGTCCCTGCGTTTGGCCAACGAACTGATGGAAGCCACCGAAGGTCGTGGTGGTGCCATGAAGAAGCGTGATGAAGTCCACCGTATGGCTGAAGCCAACAAGGCCTTCTCGCACTTCCGTTTCTAAGCAACCCTCCCATCTCAAGCTTACAAGCCCGCACCACCCTTTGGCGGATGGCGGGCTTGTGGCTTTAACGAAAGAGAACTATGGCTCGCCATACCCCCATTGAGCGCTATCGCAATATTGGTATCTCCGCGCACATCGATGCCGGCAAGACCACCACGACCGAGCGCATTCTGTTTTACACCGGCGTGAACCACAAGATTGGTGAAGTGCACGACGGCGCTGCCACCATGGACTGGATGGAGCAAGAGCAAGAGCGTGGTATCACGATTACTTCGGCGGCTACCACCTGCTTCTGGAAGGGTATGGACACGTCCTTGCCTGAACACCGCATCAACATCATTGACACCCCTGGCCACGTGGACTTCACGATTGAAGTCGAGCGCTCGATGCGCGTGCTGGACGGTGCTTGCATGGTGTACTGCGCTGTGGGCGGCGTGCAGCCCCAGTCCGAAACCGTGTGGCGCCAAGCTAACAAGTACAAAGTGCCACGTCTGGCCTTTGTGAACAAGATGGACCGTACCGGTGCCAACTTCTTCAAGGTTGTGGACCAGATGAAGCTGCGCCTGAAGGCCAGCCCTGTGCCCATGGTCATCCCAATCGGCGCTGAAGAAAACTTCACCGGCGTGGTTGATCTGATCAAGATGAAGGCCATCATCTGGGACGAAGCCTCGCAAGGTATGAAGTTCGAATACAAGGACATCCCTGCCGAGCTCGTCGAGCTGGCCAAGGAGTGGCGCGAAAAGATGGTTGAAGCAGCCGCTGAAGCCTCCGAAGAATTCATGAACAAGTACCTCGAAGAAGGTGACTTGACCGAAGAAGAAATCAAGCTGGGCATTCGCACGCGTACCATCGCCAGCGAAATCCAGCCCATGTACTGCGGCACCGCGTTCAAGAACAAGGGTGTACAGCGCATGTTGGACGCCGTGATTGAATTCATGCCTTCGCCTGTGGATATTCCACCCGTTGGTGGTATGGACGAAGACGACGCTCCCGTGGTCCGCAAGGCCGACGACAGCGAGAAGTTCTCCGCGCTGGCATTCAAGCTCATGACCGACCCGTTCGTCGGCCAGTTGACCTTCGTGCGCGTCTATTCCGGCGTGCTGCAAAAGGGCGACAGCGTCTACAACCCGATCCGCGGCAAAAAAGAGCGTATTGGCCGTATCGTGCAGATGCACGCCAACAACCGCGAAGAAGTCAGCGAAATTCGCGCTGGTGACATCGCGGCTTGCGTGGGCTTGAAAGACGTGACCACCGGTGAAACCCTGTGCGATCCAACCGCGATTGTGACGCTGGAACGCATGGTGTTCCCTGAGCCTGTGATCACCCAGGCTGTGGAACCCAAGACCAAGGCCGACCAGGAAAAAATGGGCATTGCCTTGCAACGTCTGGCCCAGGAAGATCCTTCGTTCCGCGTGAAGACCGACGAAGAGTCCGGTCAAACTCTGATCGCTGGTATGGGCGAGTTGCATCTGGAAATTATTGTTGACCGCATGAAACGCGAATTTGGCGTGGAAGCCAACGTTGGTAAGCCACAAGTGGCGTACCGCGAAACCATCCGCAAGACGATCGAAGATGCTGAAGGCAAGTTCGTTCGCCAGTCCGGTGGTAAGGGCCAATACGGTCACGTGGTGCTGAAGATCGAACCCAACGAAGCCGGCAAGGGCATTGAGTTCGTCGACGCTATCAAGGGCGGTGTGGTTCCTCGCGAATACATTCCTGCAGTCGAAAAGGGTATCCACGAGGCCGTGACGCAAGGTGTGTTGGCTGGCTACCCTGTGGTGGACGTCAAGGTCACGCTGCACTTTGGTTCGTACCACGATGTGGACTCGAACGAACTGGCGTTCAAGATGGCTGCCATCTTCGGTTTCAAGGAAGGTTGCCGCAAGGCGGGCCCCGTGATTCTGGAGCCCATGATGGCTGTGGAAGTGGAAACCCCTGAGGACTACGCCGGTAGCGTGATGGGCGATTTGTCCAGCCGTCGCGGTATGGTCCAGGGTATGGATGACATGGTTGGTGGCGGCAAGGCCATCAAGGCCGAAGTTCCGCTGTCGGAAATGTTTGGTTACTCCACCACGCTGCGTTCGATGTCGCAAGGCCGCGCCACGTACACGATGGAGTTCAAGCACTACAGCGAAGCTCCTCGCAACGTGTCCGAAGCCATCATGGCTTCCCGCGCTAAGTAAATTGAAGTTGGGCTCGTCGCGTAAAGCGGCCGAGCCTTCAATCCCCTGTCTGCGACAGTGTGCCGCCTTGTTCCCGTGCGAGGCGATCAAGCAACATTGTGCAGACGTTAAACCTCACACGGGAAAAGCTCTTTCTGGAGAATTGAAAAATGGGAAAAGAAAAGTTCACGCGTACCAAGCCCCACGTCAACGTGGGCACGATCGGTCACGTTGACCACGGCAAGACCACGCTGACAGCCGCCATCACCACCGTGCTGGCAGCCAAGTTCGGCGGCTCGGCCAAGGCCTACGACCAAATCGACGCGGCACCTGAAGAAAAGGCCCGCGGTATTACCATCAATACCGCCCACGTCGAATACGAAACCGCCAACCGCCACTACGCCCACGTGGACTGCCCAGGCCACGCTGACTATGTGAAGAACATGATCACCGGCGCTGCTCAAATGGACGGCGCTATCTTGGTGTGCTCGGCTGCTGACGGCCCCATGCCCCAGACCCGTGAACACATCCTGTTGGCCCGCCAAGTGGGCGTGCCTTACATCATCGTGTTCCTGAACAAGTGCGACATGGTGGACGACGCCGAACTGCTCGAACTCGTTGAAATGGAAGTGCGCGAGCTGCTCGACAAGTACGATTTCCCAGGCGATGACACCCCCATCATCCACGGCAGCGCCAAGCTGGCCATGGAAGGTGACAAGGGTCCTCTGGGCGAAGAAGCCATCATGAAGCTGGCCGATGCACTGGACACCTATATCCCCCTGCCAGAGCGTGCAGTTGACGGCGCGTTCCTGATGCCTGTGGAAGACGTGTTCTCCATCTCCGGCCGTGGTACCGTGGTGACCGGTCGCGTTGAACGCGGCATCGTCAAGGTCGGCGAAGAAATCGAAATCGTCGGTATCGCTGACACCCAAAAGACCACCTGCACCGGCGTGGAAATGTTCCGCAAGCTGCTGGACCAGGGCCAAGCGGGCGACAACGTCGGCATCTTGCTGCGCGGTACCAAGCGCGAAGACGTGCAACGCGGCCAAGTGCTGTGCAAGCCAGGTTCGATCAAGCCACACACGCATTTCACCTCTGAAATCTACGTGCTGAGCAAAGATGAAGGCGGCCGCCACACACCGTTCTTCAACAACTACCGTCCCCAGTTCTACTTCCGTACCACGGACGTGACCGGTGCGATCGCGTTGCCAGAAGGCAAGGAAATGGTCATGCCAGGCGACAACGTGTCGATCACCGTCAAGCTGATCAACCCCATCGCCATGGAAGAAGGTCTGCGTTTCGCCATCCGTGAAGGCGGCAAGACCGTCGGCGCCGGCGTGGTTGCCAAGATCATTGCTTAAAACGACGTAGGAAACACCATGTCTACCAAGCAAAAAATCCGCATCCGCCTTAAGGCTTTTGACTACAAGCTCATCGACCAATCGGCCGCTGAGATTGTGGATACCGCCAAGCGCACCGGCGCGATTGTCAAGGGTCCCGTGCCCCTGCCAACCCGCATGAAGCGTTTCGACATCCTGCGTTCGCCGCACGTCAACAAGACCAGCCGTGACCAGTTTGAAATCCGTACGCACCAGCGCCTGATGGACATCGTTGACCCAACGGACAAGACCGTTGACGCGTTGATGAAGCTCGATCTGCCCGCTGGCGTGGACGTCGAAATCAAGCTGCAATAAGCAAACGGTGTGGTTTTCGCGCAAGCGAAAGCTGCTACCACCCCAAGGAAATAGCCCGCACTTGCTGAAAACGCAAGCGCGGGCTATACTCCAAGGCTGCGCCAAAATAGGATTCTGTTTTGGCGCGGTTTTATTAACAGTCTTTCACACTAAAACCGTGTAGCCAATTGCAGTTACATGGGTGGAAGTTACGGAGAAAAAAATGAGTCAAAGCAACTCCCTAGGGTTGCTGGGCCGCAAGGTAGGCATGATGCGCCTATTCACCGATGACGGGGACGCAGTTCCTGTCACGGTGG
>JAPLPK010000211.1 GCA_026400275.1 Burkholderiales bacterium | reverse complement strand
GCAAGCCCTTCGACAAGCTCAGGGCGAACGGGGGGGGGCATGGGCGTGCTTGCGTTCTGAGGCATGTACCTAATCAGGTAAAAATAACTGCTAGCGCAGGTATCGCCTGCGCTAGCAGCTATCAAATTCATATCAATTTTTTATAGAACCAACTGCAAGCTCAGCGCGTGCTGGTGACCTTGGACAAATGCCGTGGCCGGTCTGGGTCCTGGCCGCGGGCGCGGGCTACGGCTTCGACCAGCAGGTAGAAGCTTTGGATGGCGGTGATGGGGTCCAGGTCTTCGTGCGGGGCGGTGGCCAGGGTCAGGTCGCGGCTGGTGACATCCTTAGGCGCGGCCAGCAGCACGCGGGCGCCGCGCTCGCGCATTTCTGCGGCCAGGGCTACCAGGCTGGCCTGGGCGGGGCCGCGTGGGGCGAACACCAGCATGGGGTAGGCGTCACTCACCAGGGCCATGGGGCCGTGTTTGACCTCGGCGGCGCTGAAGGCTTCGGCCTGGATGCCGCAGGTTTCCTTGAACTTCAGCGCGGCTTCATTGGCAATGGCCAGGCCGGGGCCACGGCCTATGACCATCAGCCGCTCGGCGTTCAGCAGCGGGGCGATGGCGGCGGACCAGTCTTGCTGGCAGGCCTGGTGCAGCGCGTCGGGCAGGCCGGCCATTCGGGCGATGAAGTCGTTTTGTTCGCTCCAGCAGGCGGCCAGGCGGGCGCCGGCGACCAAGGCGCAGATGAAGCTTTTGGTGGCGGCCACGCTGAGCTCGGGGCCAGCGTGCAAGGGCATGGCCCAGTCCACGGCGGCGGCCAGTGGCGAGGCCACGTCGTTCACCAGGGCCACGGTGCTGGCACCCGCGCGCTGGAATAGCTGCATGGGCTCCACCAGGTCCGGGCTGCGGCCAGATTGCGAGATGGAGATGGCCAGCATGTGTTCTATGGCCAGCGGCGCCTTGTACAGGGTCAGCAGCGACATGGGCAGGGATGTGACCAGCTGGCCGTTGCGCGCCATGATCAGGTAGGCCATGTAGGCGGCCGCGTGGTCCGAGCTGCCGCGTGCAATGGTCACGGTGCCACTGGGCGGGCGGGCGCGCAGGGCTGCGCCCAGGGCGGCATAGCGGTCGGCATCGGCGGCGAGTTGCAGCTGGACTTGTTGGGCGGATGCGACCGCCTCGGAGTGCATATGGGTACAGGGGGTAGAGGGGGTGGAGGGGGTGTGAGTGGATACCGTCATGGCGCTGTGGTGTGGTGACTTGTTGGGCCGAAGAAGTGGAACTAGGAAGATCAGGAGGCGAAATGCATGGCCAGCAGCTGCAGTGCGCCTTGCAGCGCATCGGCCTGGGGCTGCACCAGCCGCGCATGCAGATAGGCGGGCAGGCGCGGCGCCAAGCGCTGGCCTACGCTGCCCCAGATGGCCAGCGGTAATTGGCCCGCCGGGTCTACCGACAGCGCCAGGCGCTCCAGCGTGTGGACGGCTTCGTCCAGCAGTTGCGCAGCAAAAGTATCTTGCGCCGCGCAGTCGAACACCAGGGGCGCGAGCGTGGCGAATTCGGCCTGGCCTGCGGCACAGCACCAGACCAGCAAGGCCTCGGCAGACGGGCCTGCGGCTTGCAGCACGGCGTGGGTGAGCGGGCTGGGCGGGCAGCGGCCGTCTAGCGCCTGCTGTGTCCGGTTGACCGCGCGCAGGCCCAGCACGGCGCCGCCGCCTTCGTCACCGGACGGAAAGCCCCAGCCACCGGCCCCAGAGCGCCGGCCGTCCGCATGCTGGGCCTGGGCCACGGTGCCGGTGCCGGCGATGACCAAGGCGCCAGGTTGGCCCTGGTACGCCCCCAGCAGGGCGGTGAATACATCGGAATCCGCCGCCAGATGGGCGTAGCCCGGGTTGGCCGCCAGAAAGGCCGAGCGCCAGCCGGTGTGGTTGTAGCCCGCAATGCCTATGCCCAGCGCGCAGTTGTGCAGGTCGGGTAGGGGCTGCTCGCCCAGCGTGCTGGCTTGCGCGGCCCGTTCAATCGCCAGCGTGATGTTTTGCCAGGCCTGGGGTATGCCTTGCATCAAGCCGGATGCACCGGCCTTGCCTTCGCCCAACAACGTACCGTCGCGCAGGGTCAGGCGGGCGCGGGTGCTGCTACCGCCGCCGTCCACGCCCACCAGGTAGTGGATGTGTGCGGGCAGGTTTGTGCGTGTGACCATGGGGGGCGGCTGCGTCATACCGTGTGGGCCGATCGCATATTGCCGGGGCGCAGGCGTGGGCAGGCGCTGCCGTCGGCGCGGAACAGGTACATGGCTTCGGGCGCGGCGCGCACGATGACGGAGTCGCCCAGGCGCACCAGGGCATTGCCGTCGCCGCGCACCACCAGTTCCTGGCCGTCGTCGGTCTTCAGGTACAGCAAGTTGGATTCGCCCAGGTGTTCCACCAGGCTGATCTCGGCGTCCAGTGCGGCATCGTCTACACCCGGTGCACGCTCGCCAGAGAGGATTTCGCAGTGCTCGGGCCGCAGGCCGATTTCTACCGATTCGCCCACCTGCAGCCCGGTGTTGTCCACCGTGGCCAGGAATTTGCAGCCATTGCCCAGTTGCACGCGCACGCCGTTCTCCGCCAGCTCGATGACGCGCGCCGGCAGCAGGTTGATGGTGGGCGAGCCTATGAAGGTGGCCACAAAGCGGTTGGCCGGCTGCTGGTACAGCGACAGCGGCGTGCCGGCCTGCTGCACCCGGCCTTCATGCAGCACCACGATCTTGTCGCCCAGGGTCATGGCTTCAATCTGGTCGTGCGTCACGTAGACCATGGTGGCCGCCAGGTTGCGGTGCAGGCGGGCCAGTTCGATGCGGGTCTTGGCGCGCAGCGCGGCGTCCAGGTTGGAGAGTGGTTCGTCGAACAGGAACAGTCGGGGCTCGCGCACGATGGCGCGGCCGATGGCTACGCGCTGGCGCTGGCCGCCAGACAGTTCGCGCGGCAGGCGCTGCAGCAGGTGGTCTATGTGCAGCACCTTGGCGGCCTCCACCACCCGGCGCTCAATTTCGGCCTTGTCGGCGCCGTGGATCTTCAGACCGAAAGCCATGTTGCGGTACACCGTCATGTGCGGATACAGCGCATAGCTTTGGAACACCATGGCGATGCCGCGCTCGGCCGGGGGCAGGTGGGTGACGTCGTCGTCGCCAATGCGCAGCGTGCCGCTGTCAATGTCTTCCAGGCCGCACAGCACGCGCAGCAGGGTGGACTTGCCGCAGCCACTGGGGCCGACCAGCACCACCAGTTCACCGTGTTCGATGTCGAGGCTAACGTCCTGCAGCACGGGCGTGCTGCCGAAGGATTTGGAGACGTTTTGGATGGAAACTTTTGCCATGGTTTTTTAACGGGTTACTTGACTGCGCCGGCGGTAATGCCGCGTATCAGTTGACGGGAAAACAGGGCGTAGAGCACGACGACCGGCACGATGGCCAGGGCCAGCGCGGCCAGCACGGCATTCCAGTCGGTGGCGTACTGGCCCACGAACTGTTGTATGCCCAGGGTGATGGTCTGGGTCTTTTCCGAGGGCGCCAGGATCAGCGGGAACCACAGGTCGTTCCAGATCGGCACCATGGTGAACACCGCCACCGTGGCAATCGCCGGGCGTATCAGCGGCACCACCACCTGGAAGAAGATGCGGAACTCGTCAATGCCGTCGCAGCGCGCAGCGTCTTTCAGCTCGCCCGGCACCTGGCCCATGAATTCCGACAGGATCATGATGGCCAGCGGCAGGCCCTGGGCCACGTACACCAGCACCAGGGCGGTGAGCGTGTTCACCAGGCCCAGGCTGACCATGGTTTGCAGTATGGACACCGTGCCCAGGCGTATCGGCACCATGATGCCGAAGGCAAAGAACAGGCGCAGCCAGCGGCTGCCTTTGAAGCGGTATTCGGTCAGGCCCCAGGCCGCCATGGAGCCCAGCAGCAGGATGAAAAACAGCGACGCCACGGTGACGATGAAGCTGTTGCCAAAGTACAGCCATACGTCCGAGCGGGCCAGCACCTTGTGGTAGCCGATCAGTGAAAAGGTCTCCGGCGTGGGCCAGGCCAGCGGGTCGTCAAATATGGCGCCGCGTTCCTTGAAGGAGTTCATGAACACCAGCAGGATGGGCGCCAAGGCCAGCACCAGGTAGCCCAGCAAGGCGGCGTGCACGAACACGCGGCTGGGGGCAACTTTCATCGTAGGTTTAGCCATCATTTCCTCACAGGGCGAAGCGCTGCAGGCGGCGCTGCACCAGCAAAAAGTACGCTGCCACGCCCAGCAGAATCACCAGGAACATCAGCGTGGCCACGGCCGCGCCCATGGTGGCGCTGGCCACTTGCGACTGGTAGCCAAAGAAGGTGCGGTAGAACAGCGTGCCCAGAATGTCGCTGCTGTAGTTGGGCCCGGCCAGCCCGCCTTTGACGGTGTAGATCAGGTCAAAGGCATTGAAGTTGGCCACAAAGGTCAGGATGGTGACCAGGCCCAGGGTCGGCAAAATCAGCGGCAGACGGATCTGCCAGAAGATGCGCCAGGGCGAGGCGCCTTCGACCACAGCGGCTTCGATTACGTCCTCTGGGATGGCGATCATCGCGGCGTATATCAGCATCATGGGAATGCCCACGTACTGCCACACCGACATCAGCGACAGCGTGACCAGGGCGGACGACTCCAGCCCCAGCCAGGGTGCGAACCAGTCCTGCAGCCCGACCAGCGACAGCAGGTGCTCGGACACGCCCCAGAGCGGCGACAAAATCAGCTGCCAGACAAAGCCCACGATCACCACCGACAGCAACGTCGGCAAAAAGAATACCGTGCGGTAGAAGGCCGCAAAGCGCACATTGCGCAGCGACAGCAGTGCGGCCAGCAGCAGGCCAATCGGGTTCTGCAACAGCATGTGGATGCCGAAAAACTTCAGGTTGTTCTGCATGGCGTTCCAGAAGCTGGCCGACCACTGCGGGTCTTGCAAGATGGTGGTGTAGTTGGCCAGGCCGGAGAAGCTGCGCACACCGGTTTCATTGGTGCTGTAGAGGCCCAGGCGCAATGTATCGATCAACGGCAGGGCGCTGAAGATGGCGTAGATCAGCAAGGCGGGCGTAATAAACACCAGCACCCGCCAGGAAAATCCTTGTTTCATGGGAGACCTTGTTGGTCGGAGAAAGAAGCGGAAGGGGCATCAAGCCCCGCTCGGGCTGAGCTCGTCGAAGCCCTCTCGAAGGGGCGTTTCGACAGGCTCAATGCGAACGGGGGTTGGGCGCTTTACTTGCCTGGCGTGTACCACTTGGCAAATCCGGTCTGGATTTGCTGCGCGGCGTCTTTGGGCGCCATCTTTAGGTTCATGACCTGCGAGCTCACGTTCCACAGCTCGTTTTCCATGCTGGGGGTGCCTCGGTTCATGATCTGTGCGTTCAGGCGGATGGTGCTCTTGCACTGGTTGCGCCAGCTGATCATTTCCTTGGCGACCGGGTTCTTCACCTCGATGGCGTGGCTGGACAGCGAGAAGAAGCCGGTGGCCTTGTTGGTGTACAGGTCGGCAAACTCCTTGCTGGCCAGCCAGTTCAGGAACACCTGGGCGTCGGCCTTGTTTTTGCTCTTGCTGTTGATGCCCATGCCGATGTCGGTGTGGTCCGAGATGTAGCAGGGGTCGCCGGCTTTTTGCACCGGTGGCTTGAAGGCGCCGAAATCGACTTTGCTGTTTTGCTCAAAGTACGAGATGTCCCACGAGCCGGTAGGGTAGATGGCAGCGCGGCCAGAGCCGAACAGGTTTTGCGAGTCGCCATAGGTCTGCGCCTGGTAGCCCTTGGACATATAGGGTGCCCACTTGGCCATGGTTTCCCAGGTGCTGACGAATTCGGGGTCGGTGAACTTCTTCTTGCCGCTGATGATGCCCTTGCGGCCTTCTTCACCCTTCCAGTGGTTCGGGCCAATGCCGGTGAAGACGATCTGGTTGGTTTCCCACTGGTCGGCGGTGCCCAGGGCCAGCGGTGTGACCTTGCCGGCGGCCTTGATCTTGTCCAGTGCGGCGAAGAAGTCGGCCTCGGTCACGGGCACGCTCAGGCCCAGGTCGGCAAACACCTTTTTGTTGTAGAAGAAACCGTGGATGACGGATGCCATGGGCATGCAGTGGGTGCTCTTGCCATCGTCCGACTGCCAGGCCACTTGGGCCGACTCGGGAAAGTTCTTCAGGCCCGGAGTGCCATTGAGCTTTTCCAGAAAACCTTTCTTGGCCAGGTCCAGCGACACGTCGAACGGGCGGCAGGTGATCAAGTCGCCGGCGGTGCCTGCGGTCAGGCGGGTGTTCAGGGCAGAGTCGTATTCGGGTGGCGAGGTGGGCGAAAACTTGACGGTGATGTTGGGGTTGGTCTTGTTGAAGGCGGGCAACAAAACTTCTTCCCACAAGGCCTTGTCGTCGACACGCCAACTCTCGATGGTGAGGCTGCCGGCACTGGCAAGGCCGCTGCAAACAAGAGCCACGGCGGTGGCGGCAAGGCGGAGTTGGTAGCGCATGGGGGGTGTTCTCCTGGTCGTTGGTTGAGGCTGACTGCCACTACGGACGGGATGTCTGGGTGCACAGTAGCCCGGAGGTTATGCTGTGATGTCCGTAACATCAAACCGCCCACATGCGCGTAACTTACTGTTTAAGTTGTTGATTTTGTTTATGTTTATTTCGCCTTCCATTCCGCTGCATTACGCTTTATTACGTTGCGGTACGCTTCGCCTGGGTGGCTGGGGCGACCTGGCGGGCGCCGGGCTCACATAACATTACATTTCGACAGGAAATGAAAGTATTCGCCTTGTTCGTCTTGGGTCTGGCCGGCTGGCTGGCTGGGCTGCCGGCAGTGCAGGCGCAAGCCCAGCCCCAGCCGGTGGACGTGTTGCACTGGTTGACCTCGGCCAGCGAGCGGCGGGCGGCCAACCAGCTCAGCCAGTACCTGGCGGCCAACGGCGTGCAGTGGCGCGATGCCGCAATTCCTGGCGGAGGTGGCATGGCGGCGGTCAAGGTGCTGAAAAGCCGGGTGCTGCTGGGCGACCCGCCGGACGTGGCCCAGCTGATAGGCACCACCTTGACCGACTGGGCCGACGTGGGCTTGGTACTGCCCCTGAATGCTGTCGCCGCCCGCCAGCGCTGGGCGCAAACCCTGTTTCCCACCGTGATGGAACTGGTGAGCTACCAGGGCGATGTGATTGCTGCGCCACTGGGCATACACCGCATCAACACCCTGCTGTACAACCGCCGCATCTTCACCCGCCTGGGCCTGGCGCCACCCCGCAGCTGGGCAGAGTTTGAGATCCTGGCGCGCAAGCTGCAGGCTTCCGGCATCAAGCCGCTGGCCTGGAGCGACGAGCCCTGGCAGATCGCCACGGTGTTCGAGTCCGTATTGCTGGGCGAGGTCGGCCCGGCGCTGTACCGCGACCTGATCGTGCAGCGCAAAAGCAGCGCCTGGCTAGACCCGCGCGTAGAGCGTGCGCTGAACCGCCTGCGCTGGCTGCGTGCCGTGAATGGCGACACCCCGCGCGAGCAACCCTGGACCGACGCAGCCCGTCAGTTGTTGTTGGGCAATGTGGGCATGATGGTCATGGGCGACTGGGCCAAGGGCGAGCTGATGGCCTGGGGCGCCAGCCCTGTGAAGGATTTTGGCTGCGTGGTCGTGCCCGGCACCGAGAACATGCACCTCTACAGCATCGACACCCTGGCCATGCTGGTGAACGCGCGGCACCGTGAGGCCACGCAGGAGAAGGTGGCCGAGCTGGTCTCCAGCCTGCCAGCGCAGCTGGCCTACAACCGTATCAAGGGCTCGGTGCCCACGCACCGCGATATCGACATCAGCAGCCTGGACAGCTGCGCGCGCGACTCCTGGGACACTTTTGCCGACCCGCGCAGCGCCCGTGTGCCCAGCCTGGCGCACCGCATGGCGGCCGACGAGTCCATCAAAGACGCGGTCGCCCAAACCCTGTGGCGTTTCCTGGCCGACGCGCGCATGGAGCCCGCTGAGGCCCAGCGCCGGCTAGCCGCCGTGATCCGTGCACCCAGTGCCGAACGTTGAAACTGAGCTATGAACAGAACCATCCTGGTCGTGGACGACGACCAAAAAACCCGCAACCTGCTCAAGACTTACCTGGAGAAGCACCAGTACGAGGTGCGCGTGGCGCATGACGGCGCCAGCTTTCTGGCCGAATTTGAGCGCTTCAAAGATGAGCTAAGCCTGGTGATTCTGGACGTGATGCTGCCCGACACCGACGGCTTCACCCTGTGCCAGACCGTGCGCAAGCAGTCGCCCGTGCCCATCATCATGCTGACCGCCAGCGCTGACGACACAGACCGCATCGTCGGCCTGGAGCTGGGCGCCGACGACTACATCGCCAAGCCCTACAACCCGCGCGAACTGCTGGCCCGCATCAAGGCCATCCACCGGCGCATGCAGCTGGGCGGGGGCGGGGCGGCACTGCGTTATCTGCGCTTTGCGGGCTTCACCATGGACCTGCTGGAGCGCCAGCTGACCGACCCGGCCGGCGCCCTGGTGGTGCTGACCAGCATGGACTTCAACCTGCTGCGCTTCTTCGCCGAGCATGCCGGTGAAACCCTGGACCGTGGCCGGCTGATGGAGCAAACCCGGGGCCGTGATTTGGGCCCGCTGGACCGCTCGCTGGACGTGCAGATCAGCCGTCCGCGCCAGCGCCTGCACGACGATGGCAAGCAGCCCCTGCTGATCAAGACGGTGCGTGGCAGCGGCTACGTGTTCTCTGCCGACGTGGTGCCCGCCAGCGATGGCTAAACGCCTGCACTGGAGGCTGCCCGACAGCCTGCTGGGCCGCATCGTGCTGGTGATGGCCCTGGGCGTAGGCAGCGCGCAGCTGGTAGGCACGCTGCTGTGGGCGCGCCAGCTGCGCGAAAGCGCACGCACCGAGGCCCTGGTGGCGGGCCGGCACCTGGCCTTGAATGCGGCGGGCGCTTTGCGCTTCTTCCGCGACCTGCCGCCCAAGTACCGGCCCATTCTGATCGAGCAGCTGCGCACCATGGGTGGCACCCGCTTTTTCGTCAACGTAAACCGTGCCCGCGTGCCGCTGACGCCGATTGCCGGCAATGGCCTGGTGGATGCGGTGGTGGACGTGGTGCGCGACGGTCTGGTGCGCAACCTGCACACCGCCCAGGCGCCCGACGTGGCCTTCGCCTGGCCGGATGGATTGCAAGTGTCTGACGACGGCCGCATGGTGCGCGACCTGCCCGAGTCCTGGGTCGAAGCCACTTTGCTGATACGCCCGCGCCCGGCGCCGGTGCTGGTGATACAGGCCGAGTTTGAGCCGGGGCGCTGGCTGTACCTGGCCGCGCCCATGCCCGACCCGTACTTTCTGGATAACGCCAACCCGCTCACCGCCGACCGGGTCGCGCTGCAGCTGGTGACCTTGCTAACGGTGCTGCTGCTGGCCGTCTTGCTGGTGCGTGGCCTGATCCACCCGCTGAACCGTATTGCATCCGCCGCCAATGCCTTCGGCAGCGACAGCGCACCCGAGCCGGTGCCCGAAACCGGCACTGCCGAGCTGCGCCGCACGGCCCGCGCCTTCAACGAGATGCAGGCCCGTATCCAGCGCTACCTGGTGGACCGCGAGCGCCTGTTCCTGGGCATCTCGCACGGGCTGAAGACGCCCATCATGCGGCTCAAGCTGCGCACCGAGTTGCTGGACGACGAGGCCCTGCAAGCCGATTTCCACGAAGACCTGGACGATCTGGACGTGATGGTCAAGGCTGCGCTGCAAAGCGTGAAAGACACCGACATCCACGAAAACCTGACGCCCGTGCGGCTGGACACCTTGCTGGCGCGCCTGGCCAAGCGGCCCATCCACCCGAATGCCAGTATCGAGTTCGTGGCCGATGCTGTGAGTGTGCAGGGCAAGCCGCTGGCGCTGGAGCGCGCTTTCAGCAACCTACTGGACAACGCCGTGCTCTATGGCGAGCGGGTGCAAATGCGCCTGAGCGACCGGGGCGCCTTGGCTGTGGTGGAGGTGCGTGACTTTGGCCCGGGCATCGCGCAGGCCTCTATGTCTGCCGCGTTTGAGCCGCATGTGCGCCTGGGCCACGGCCAGCAGAACAACCGCACCGGCACCGGCCTGGGCCTGGGCATTGCGCGCAACATCATCCTGGCGCACGGCGGCGAAATCCGCCTGCACAACCACGCGGAGTGCGGCCTGGTGGTGACCGTGCTGCTGCCCGCCGTGCAGACGGAGTAGCGGCAAGCCTGCAGCGAAAATTTATAAGAAATAAGCCTCTGGCGCAGGTTTTGCCTGCGCGAGTAGCTATAAAAGACGTAGCGGTTTCAGCCCAGGCTGATCGACCCACCTTCGACGTAGACCGCCTGCAAGGCCAGGTCGCGGTCCAGCACCACCACATCGGCCCAGGCGCCAGGCTGCAAGCGGCCCCGGTCAGTCCAGCCCATGTGGTCGGCTGCATACGTGGACACGCGGTGCGACGCATCCGCCAGGTCCAGCCCCAGCTTGTCCACCAGGTTGCGCAGGGCCTGGTCCATGCTGAGTACCGAGCCGGCCAGCGTGCCGTCGGGCAGGCGCACACCGCCCATGCATTTGGTGACCGTGTGGCGGCCCAGCTTGTAATCGCCGTCGGGCATGCCGGCGGCCGACGTGGAGTCGGTCACGCAGTAGAGCTTGGGAATGGCGCGCAGCGCGGTGTGGATGGCGCCGGGGTGCACGTGCAGCAGGTCCGGGATCACCTCGGCAAACTCGGCATGGGCCAGCGCCGCGCCCACCATGCCGGGCTCGCGGTGGTGCAGGGCCGACATGGCGTTGAACAAGTGCGTGAAGCCCGTGGCGCCGCAGCGCAGCGCGGCCACACCTTGCTCGTAGCTGCCCGTGGTGTGGCCCAGTTGCACTTTGAAGCCTTCGGCCACCAACTGCGCGATGAGGGCGTCGTTGCCGCCCACCTCGGGCGCCAGCGTGATGAGGCGGATGGGCGCGATGGCGTGCAGGCGGTGTATTTCTTCAAAGCTCGCGGGGCGGGCGAACGGTGGCTGCGCGCCCAGGCGCGCCTCACTGATGTACGGGCCCTCCAGATGCACGCCCAGCACGCGCGCGGCGTTGGGTGCGCGCTGTGCACACAGCCGGCCCATGGCGGCAAAGGCCATGTCCAGATCGCTCTGCGGTGCGGTCATCGTGGTGGCCAGCAGGCTGGTCGTGCCGTGGCGTGCGTGCAGCGTGGCTACGTGCAGAGCCGCGTCGTCGCCTTCCATGATGTCGTGGCCCGCGCCGCCGTGCACATGCAGGTCGATGAAGCCGGGTAGCACCAGCGGCAGGCTGCCATTGCGTACCTGTGCCGCGTCTACCGCCGTACCGGTCAGCTGGGCAATGCGGCCGTCTGCGCCGAAGTGGATGTGGCCGCTGACGAAACCTTCAGGGGTCAGGATATGTCCGTGGATGGATGGCATAGAAGTCTTTTCAAGCGGAGCTGGCCGGTAAAGTGCCGCAAAGGCGTAAGGTTAGAATCTTAAGCTCCTACCCGTAGCTCAGTTGGATAGAGCATCAGCCTTCTAAGCTGAGGGTCACAGGTTCGATCCCTGTCGGGTAGACCATCACACACCGCATCCCAATATCTTCCAGATTCTTATCAAAACTGCCTGCGGCGCAGGTATTATCTGCGTTGGTAGCTATATAAATTATAGCTTTCTCGTTGCCTGGACGGGGATATTGGATCTTGTTGAACAAGATGCCGCGCTTTTCTTCGTCTCTTGGCGCTGTGCACCCACTGGCCCGCAACCGTATAGCGTTTCGCTGCGCGAAACGCTGGGGCGTTCAACTTTAGGCGAAAGCGCAATGGCATGTTTGGCCGCATAAAAAAATGGATCGCCCTCGCGTCTGAGGCCGTACAGGGCGGCGGCGAGTTGGACCAGATCGAGGCCTGGGCTGCTGCGCAGGGCTTTGTTTTTGAGCCCTCGGAGATTGCTGGAAATTTTGCCTTGGCTGGCAAAGTCGGTGGCTACGAGTGGCGCTTGCAGCGCTTGCAGACTGACAGAGACTTTATCGTCGGCACCGAGTTGCGCGTACGCGCGGACGTTTCTCTGGACCCCGGAATCGCCATCATGCTGATCAATCGGCCCCTGAAAGAAGCGTTGGAGCAGCGCGCCTTTGAGCAGGTAACGCACGGCGTGCAGACCATGGTGGACACCGATCTCCCCGAGGAGGCGCGCTGGCTGGCGCTCTACGACCAGGTCGGCTGGAGCAGCGCCCCCCTGGAATTCTGGGACCGCTACGCCATCGTGGCGGAAACCCGGGCCCAGGCCCAGCAGTGGCTGGAGGGCCCCTTGCTCCCCCTGTTGATGGACTGGCCTACGCCGGCCGTGCAGCAGATGACGCCGTTCATCCTGCGCCTGCATCACGGGCGGCTGGAACTGCGCATGGAGTACGGCAACGCTGACCTGGCTGTGCTGGAGCATGTCTGCAAGCTGTTCCAGCAAGCCTGCATATCGGCGCAGACCTTGGTGGCGGATGGAGCGCAGTACCGCTGAATCGGCTCTGCGGCTAGCTCAGCCGTCGGACTCAATGATGCGCAGCAGCGCTGCACGGTCCCGCACCATCAGGCCCGAGGGCTCGATGCGTATCACCTCGTCGCGCTCCATGGACTTGAGCTCCTGGTTTACGCGCTGGCGTGACGCACCTAGCAACTGCGCCAGCTCTTCCTGAGCCAGCTGCAGGCTGATGCGCACCTCGTTGGCATTGGCCAGGTTGGGAATGCCGTAGCTGCGCACCAGGTGCAGCAACTGTTTGGCCAGCCGGGCGCGCAAGGGCAGGGTGTTCAGGTCTTCCACCAGGCCAAATAGCTGGCGGATGCGCCGCGAGTGCAGTCGCAGCAGCGCTTCATACAGCTCGGTGTGCTGGCCCAGTATTTTTTGGAAGTCGGCCTTGGCCACGCACAGTAGCGTGGTGTCGCCGTGCGCATAGGCGTCATGGGTGCGGCGGTCGCCGTCGAAGATGGCCACGTCGCCAAACCAGGTGCCAGGCTCCATATAGGTCAGGGTGATCTGCTTGCCCGAGATCGAGGTGGAGCTGACCCGCACTGCGCCCTTGGCGCAGGCGATCCACTCCTCTGGAGGGTCGCCGCGGGCTGCGATCAGCCCGTTGTCCTGGTAGCGTTTGACGTAGGCGCAGCGAAGAATATCGTGCCGTAGCGAGGGTGAGAGCGTGGAAAACCAGCGGCCTGTGTTGATTGCTGCACGTTCTTCAATGGTCAGTATGGGTTCGTCCATGGTCTCGTATTTTCCTGGCGGCTGAATCCTGGATTGTCGCGCCGCGCTTATCTGCCGCGTTTGCGGGTTGTTACCCGGGGTTTAAAAAAGCTGGCTAATATGGTTCTGCGGTCTCGCAGGGCGCCGGATATGCCTTAAATGGGGGTTGTTAAGGCCATAATTTCGATGCTTAAAATTGTTACCAGTCGCGCCCTCTAATGGTATGGTCTATCTGTATTAAAAAAACGTCATCAAATCGCAGTGAAATTACGTAACACCCTCCTAGGTTCGACCCTTCTCGTCGCCGCTTTTGGTAGTTCCGCCTTGTCGCTGGGACGTGCAAGAGGCGCCGTCGTATTGGGTCAGCCACTGGACTTGGCGATAGACGTGCGTTTGGACTCAGCGGATGACAGCGCGAGCAATTGCTTCGAGGCCGAGGTGTTCCACGCGGAGACCCGGGTGGACCCCAACCGGGTACGCGTGATTCTGGTTGCTGGCTCGCAAACGCAGGACGCCGTGGTGCGCGTGCGTTCATCTGCGGCGGTGGACGAACCCGTGGTTGGCGTGGTGCTGCGATCGCTGTGCAGCCAAAAAACTTCCCGCCGCTACGATTTTTTGACAGATTTCCCAGTAGAAACGCGTTCTGCGGCCGTGCCCACCATCATCGCGGCAGCGGTTACCAGTCCTCCGGCGGCCGCTCCATCACCGGCCACCGATGCGCCTGCACCTGTGCAGGCCCGCACTCCGGCTCCTGCGTCACGTCCAGCACGTGTGCGTGCTACGCCAAACCCCGCCAATGTGCCCCAGGCCGTGGCGGCCCCGAAAGTGGAGGCGGCGCCGAAGCCCGTCATTGCCAAAGAAGCGCCGCCTGCACCCAAGCCGGTCGTCAAGGCCGAAACACCAGACAACAAGCCGCATTTGAAGCTAGAGGCCGCCGAGACCCCCGACGAGCGCGTGGTCCAGCTGAAGCCTGCAACTGATATGGTGGTGGCTCCTGAGGAAAATGCACAAAAACGGGCTGAGGCCGCCGCAGCATGGCGCGAGCTGAACCATTTGCCTGCGGATAAACCGGAAGAGAAGCAAAGGCTGCTCAGTCTGGAGGCTGAATCCAAGGCGCTCAAAGCCCTGCTGGCCAAGAATGAAGCGGACTTCAAGCTGCGCTTGGAGCGGCTGGAAAACAGCCGCTCCGACGACGGCCTGGTCTACACCCTGGCTGGTTTGCTGGCAGCCGCTGTAGCCGCTGCGGGCTTTTTCTGGAACCGCGGGCGCAAGTCGCCACGCTCAGGCGGCGGAACCGATTGGGCCCACCATGGCGAGCTCAGTGCCGAAGAGGTTGAACACCTGGCAACTCCTAGCCGTGCCGCCCCGCTGACGGTACAACCACCGCCCAACACTTTGCCCGGCGCAAACCAGGACACCGAGGTAGATGAGTCATTGGTAGCCGATCTGCAGCGGCTGAATGCCATGACGGCGCCGCCCGTGCCGCCGGTGCAGGCGCCCACGCTACGTCAGCGTGTGACATCTGAGCCTGTGCGTGGCCAGTACCCCGAAGATTTTCTGGATGTGCAACAGCATGCCGAGTTCTTTGTGTCCCTGGGCCAATATGACCAGGCGATTGAGGTGCTGCGCAAGAACGTCGATGAAAACATCGAAGTCAACCCACTTGCCTACCTGGAGCTGCTGAAGATATTCCACTCGCTGGGCCGCAAGAGCGAGTTCAACCACCAGCGCGATGCGTTCAACCGCATCTTCAACGGCCATGTACCTGCGTTCGAGTCGTATGCGGATGAGGGGCGTGCGCTGGAAGCTTATCCCGCCATCCTGCGCAGCATAGAAACCTTGTGGGAAAGCCCTAAGGTGTTGGACTTTATTGAGTCCTGCCTCTTCCGCGACCCGGCCGCAGCTCCGATCAAGCCCTTCGACCTCGCGGCCTACCGCGAGTTGCTATTGTTGTACGCCATGGCCAAGAGTGTGGTTCGCAAGGGTGTTGCACCGCTGGCTGTGGATGGTGTTTCTTCGGAGCGCGGCGGCCGTATCAGCGGGCGCCAACAGCTGGAGCCAGGCCTGAAATCTTCGATGGTTGATGGCGAGGCTGGGCTGCGCGAAACCACTTTCACCCAGCCCATGCTGTTGATGCAGGAGTCGGCTGTGGCGACCTTGGACGATGTGCCGGATGACACGGAAGAGGCTGCGGTCGAGAAAGCGCCCGTGGACCTGGATCTTGACTTGGACTTGGATCTGGACTTCTCCAACTCCGAACTGGCGGCCATGGAGCAGCTGCCCGTGGCTCCAGATACCCAGGAGCCTCAGGAGCCTCAAGATTCGGCTTTGCCCAGCCTGGATTTTGTGATCGACGATGAGCCCGCGCCTACGCTGCCACCGCCTTTGGTGGCACCGACTCCTGCTGCACCGAACAGCCATTTGCTGGAGTTCGATCTCTTTGATCCACAGGTCGAAGCCAAGATCGCGCCGAAGAACAAATAAGCCTATCGGATGGCGGACAAGAGCTTCAGTGCTCTTGCCCAGAAAAAAGGCCTGACGCTATAAATCAAATAGCTTCAGGCCTTTTTTGCTGGATGGGTGAGCTGCGGCTTAGCGGCGCACCTGCAAAGCACCGGGGTTGACGATATTGGTCGGCGTACCCTTGATGAAGTTCAGTACGTTGTCAAACGCGGCGTTGAAGTACATCTCATAGCTGTTTTGCTCCACATAGCCGATATGTGGCGTGCAGATGCAGTTCTCCAGCCGCAGCAGCGCGTGGCCCTGCAGAATTGGCTCGCTCTCAAATACGTCCACGGCGGCCATACCGGGGTGGCCCCGGTTCAGGCCGGCCAGCAGGGCATCTGGCTCGATCAGTTCGGCGCGCGAGGTGTTCACCAGCAGGGATGTAGGTTTCATGCGCGAAAGGTCTTCTAGCGTGACGATGCCCCGGGTTTCGTCGTTCAAACGCAGGTGCAGGGACAGCACGTCCGACTGCATGAACAGGTCTTCTTTACTCGACGTTACTTCCACCCCATCGGTCAGCGCGCGTGCGCGTGAAGTGTCGCGGCCCCAGACCAGCACCCGCATGCCAAATGCGCGTGCGTAGCCAGTGACGATCTGGCCAATCCGGCCATAGCCCCAGATACCCATGGTTTTGCCCTTGAGCAGGGTGCCCATGCCGAAATTGGGTGGCATGGAAGCGGTTTTCAGCCCTGATTGCTGCCAGACGCCGTGTTTCAGGTTGCTGATGTAGTTTGGTAGACGGCGGGTGGCGGCCATGATCAGTGCCCAGGTCAGCTCGGCTGGCGCTGTGGGTGAGCCCACACCTTCGGCCACAGCAATGCCGCGTTCGGTACAGGCGGCTACATCCACATGGGCGCCGATGCGGCCGGTTTGGGCAATCAGCTTCAGGCGTGGCAGCTTCTCGATCAGTTGGCGGTTGAGTTGCGTGCGCTCGCGGATCAGCACAATGATGTCGGCATCTTTGAGTCGGACGGAGAGCTGGCCCAGGCCTTTGACGGTGTTGGTGTAGACCTTGGCTGCATAGGGTTCCAGCTTGGTTGCGCAATCTAGTTTGCGCACCGCGTCTTGGTAGTCGTCGAGGATCACGATGTTCATCCCCGCATTGTGCCTTGGCGCAAAGACCACCCAGCATTGGCGGCCTGTCAAAGCCGGGCTGGTGAGGCCCTAAAAGCGGCGCTTTTACTGCAGCAGGGCACCTGCCCGAGGCGCGGCTTCCAGGGCGGCCAGGCGGTCCAGCTCGGCGCAGACATCGGCCATGCGACCAGAAATGCGCATGCGGCCTATGCCAGACTGCTGTGCGTCCATGACACGGAGTACGCGCAGTGGCCGCTGTGGTGCGGTTTGTGGATAGGCGGCAGGGCGTAGGGCACCTGTGGCGGTGTAGGGCGCGCAGGCATTGGTACGTGATGCCGCCCCGGTATATGGCATGCGCCGGGAGCTGCTGCTTGCAGTGAACCAGCCGACCAGGCCCTGGAACGAACCCAGCAGGTCAATAGACGAAAACGATGCGATTCCCATATGAAACTCCCTCAGCTTGTTTGGCGATGGACACGGAACAGGTTGGCGTGCGGAGCAGGGCTAACCTGGCAGACGATGCGGCTGAATCAGTTCAGCAAGGTATTACGTATCAGCCCCACGGCCAGGCCTTCGATAGCGAAGTTTTCACCTGGTGCGACCACGATGGTGGAGTAGTCGGGGTTTTCGGGTAGCAGTTCGATCAGTTCCTGGGTGCGGCGGAAGCGCTTGACGGTGACTTCATCGCCAAGGCGGGCAACGATGATCTGGCCGTTTTTGGCGTCGTTGGCAGACTGCACGGCGAGCAGGTCGCCGTCCAGGATGCCGATGTCGCGCATGGACATGCCGCGCACCTTGAGAAGGTAGTCGGGCTTGTAGCGGAACATGCTGCTTTCCACATGGTAGGTTTGGTCGATGTGTTCCTGCGCCAAAATCGGGGAACCGGCAGCGACACGGCCAATCAGTGGCAGGGCTAATTGGCTGAGTGTGTGCTGGAAGCGTGATTCATTGATGGAGCGCAGAGTGTCGGTCTTGAGTCGGATGCCGCGGGAGGTGCCACTGACCAGTTCGATGGCGCCTTTGCGGGCCAGGGCCTGCAAATGTTCTTCGGCGGCATTGGCCGACTTGAAGCCAAGGGTGCTGGCGATTTCGGCCCGGGTGGGGGGGGCGCCGGTGCGGGCGATGGCGGACTGGATCAGGTCCAGAATCTGCTGCTGGCGGGCGGTGAGTTTGGCGGACAAGTTCGAGGTGAACGTGGGCAGATCCATGGGTGACTCCGGTACGTGGCGGTGTGGATAGCGGTTTAGATGGCTGTTTTAATATCCAGTACCTGTATTTTTAACCAGTTTTTGAAAGTTTGCAAGCCATGGCGGTAAATACAAACGCGGCGGGTTCCAGCCCGGCCAAGATCGTGGTGCTGGGCACTGGCGGCACGATTGCCGGCCGCGCCACCAGTGCCGGTGACAACATTGGTTACACCGCTGGCGAGGTGGGCGTGGAGCAGCTGCTGGGGCCGGTGGCGGCCTTCCAGGGCGCCGGTGTGGAGTTCGTGGCCGAGCAGGTGGCACAGGTGGACAGCAAGGACATGGGCTTTGCCCTGTGGCAGCAACTGGCACGGCGCTGCGCCTACTGGCTGGAGCAGGCTGATGTGGCAGGTATCGTTATCACCCACGGCACTGATACGTTGGAAGAAACGGCGTATTTTCTGCAGGCGGTGCTGCAGCCAGCCAAGCCGGTGGTGCTGACCTGCGCAATGCGCCCGGCCACCGCCTTGGTGCCGGATGGGCCGCAGAACCTGCTGGATGCCGTTGTGGTGGCGTCAACGCCAGGAGCCCATGGGGTGGTGGCCGTGTGCGCCGGCAACATCCACAGCGCGCTGGATGTGCAAAAGGTGCATAGCTACAAGGTGGATGCGTTTTCTTCTGGCGATGCGGGCCTGGTTGGCTTGGTGGAAGAGGGGCAGGTGCGCCAGCTGCGGCCTTGGCCGAACGTACCTGAATTCCATGTAAAAAATAGGCCTGTAGCGCAGGCAGTATCTGCACAAGTAGCTATCAAAAATAGAGTGATGTCGGAATCGGCTTCTGAAGATTGGCCACGTGTCGAAATCGTCCTGAACTATGCAGGTGCCGGCGGCTTGGTGGTCGATGCCCTTGTGGCCCAGGGGGTGCGCGGCATCGTGGTGGCGGGTACCGGCAATGGCACTTTGCATGTGGACCTGCAGGCCGCCCTGCTGCGGGCCATGGAGGCAGGTGTAGCGGTAGTTCGGGCGACGCGCTGCGTGTTTGGCAGGGTACTGGCGACGCCCGCCGATGCTATTGCCGATGCGCAAGGGGCCTTTTGCAAAACTGCGTAGGGGCTCAGTTGGCCAGTGCGGCAAAAGCCCGTGCGGTGATTTCGTCCACGCTGCCGGTGCCGCTGATGGCGCGGTATTTAGGCGCCAGGCTGGGTTCATTGCGGGCCCAGCTGGAGTAGTAGTCCACCAGCGGACGCGTTTGGGCGCTGTACACCTCCAGGCGCTTGCGTACGGTTTCTTCCTTGTCGTCGTCACGCTGGATCAGCGGTTCGCCGGTCACGTCGTCCTGGCCTTCGACCTTGGGCGGGTTGAACTTGACGTGGTAGGTGCGGCCCGATGCAGGGTGCGAGCGGCGGCCACTCATGCGTTCGATGATGGCGTCGAACGGCACATCGATTTCCAGCACGTAGTCCAGCTTCACGCCGGCTGCCTTCATGGCGTCCGCCTGGGGCAGGGTGCGGGGGAAGCCGTCGAACAGGCAGCCGTTGGCGCAATCGGGCTGGGCCAGGCGTTCTTTCACCAAATTGATGATCAGGTCGTCGCTGACCAGGCCGCCGGACTTCATGACCGCATCGGCTTGCTGGCCCAGGGGGGTGCCTGCCTTGACGGCTGCGCGCAGCATGTCGCCGGTAGAGATTTGTGGGATGCCGTATTTTTGGCAGATAAAAGTTGCTTGCGTGCCTTTGCCGGCACCGGGTGCACCCAACAAAATTAGTCTCATGGAAGTTCCTCGGAGTATTTAAAACCACGTGGCGCTGCTGGCCACACGGGGTGGCCGCAACGCTTCATTGCGCTGGAGGATACCAGAGGCTTCAGTACAGTTTGCTTACGCGTTCCAGGTCGTCTGGCGTGTCCACGCCTGCGCCGGGGGCATGGGCTGTCACATGGACCGCAATACGGTGGCCGTGCCACATGGCGCGCAGCTGTTCCAGGGCCTCAGTGACCTCGATCGGGGCCTGCGGCAGAGTCGGAAACAGCCGCAGGAAGCCGACCCGGTAGGCGTAAATGCCGATGTGGCGCAGCGGCGCCGGGTCGGGCAAGGCGGTGAAGCTGCGTTCTGCCGTGGCACCGTCACGCCACCAGGCAATCGGTGCGCGGCTGAAGTACAGCGCGTGCTGCTGGGCGTCCAGCACCACCTTGACCACATTCGGGTTGCAGAAGTCGGCCAGGCTGGCGATGGCATGGGCAGCAGTGCCCATGCTGGCCTGCGGGCGCTGCTGCAGCAAGGCGCCGACTTCGTTGATTAGGGCCGGGTCGATTAGCGGCTCGTCGCCCTGTACGTTGACCACGATGGCGTCGTCGGCCAGGCCGAGCAGTTCGCAAGCTTCGGCCAGGCGGTCGCTGCCGGAAGGGTGGTCGTCGCGGGTCAGGATGGCTTCCACACCATGGGCCTGGCAGGCGGCCAGGATGGCCGGGCTGTCGCAGGCCACCACGGTGCGTTGGGCCTGGGACTGCATGGCGCGCTGGGCCACCCGCACCACCATGGGCGCATCGCCCAGAGCCGCCAAGGGCTTGTTCGGCAGGCGGGTAGAGGCCATGCGGGCCGGGATCAATACGGTGAAGCTCACAGGCCCAGCTCCTCGTCGCTCAAAGTGCGGGCTTCGTTTTCCAGCAGGATGGGAATGCCGTCGCGCACCGGGTAGGCCAGGCGGGCACTGCGCGAGACCAGCTCTTGCCTTTCGCGGTCGTATTGCAGCGGGCCCTTGGTGACGGGGCAGACCAGCAGCTCCAGAAGTTTGCTATCCATGGGGGAAATCTCAGTCGGTCAGTCGGTATTAGGTGGTCGCAGAAATGCGGCCAGGGGGCGATGATAGCCAGGGATCGACCCGTTGGTCGAGCGCAGCCAGAAAGCCGGCGTCCAGCTCCAGCACCAAGGGTACAGCCAGTGCGTCCGGCTGGTGCCGCCATAGTTTGACCGCATCTTTTTCGGTACAAATCACGGTCTCGCGCATATTTTCCGTGCGCTGCCAGCTATCAAAATTGTAGTGATCCGGCAAAGCCTGGGTCTGTGCCAGTTGCTGGCCAGCCGCTCGTAGCATGGCAAAAAAGTGTTCTGGCTGGGCAATCGCGGCCACGGCATACAGAGGCGTGGCCTGCAAGTTTGACAGCGGGCGTCGCGTGCCGTCGGCCTGAAGCACATAGTCGGCTAGCTTGCGCCGCGCCCGAAAGCCGGCAAAAGCGGGGTGCTGGCCGGTGTGCAGCACCAGATCTACAGCGCGCGGCCAGGCTTCGCGCAGCGGCCCGGCGGGCAGCAAAAAGCCGTTGCCCACACCCCGGTCGTCAAAAATGCAGATTTCCAGATCGCGCTTCAGCGCGTAATGCTGCAGACCGTCGTCGCAGAGTATCAATTGGGTGTGTGGATAGGCCGCCAGCAGGGCTTGGGCCGCATCCAGGCGTTTGCGTGCCACGAAGACCGGCACATTGCAGCTGCGGCGCACTAGGGCGGGCTCGTCGCCCACCTCGGCGGGGGGGCTATCGGGCAGTACCTCTCGGCAATCGTCGGTGCTGCGGCCGTAGCCACGGGACACCACGCCTACTGCAATGCCACGCGCCTTCCAGTGCTGGGCCAGGGCCATCACCACCGGGGTTTTGCCCGAGCCGCCAGCGACCACGTTGCCGACCACGATGACCGGCACCGGCACACCACCGGTGCTGAGCCAGCCCGTGCGGTACAGCAGCTTGCGCAAGGCGTGCAGCAGACCGTACAGCAGTGACAGCGGCCACAGCAGCCAGGCCAGCGCCCCGCGCGTGCGCCAGGTGCGCAGCAGCCTGCCTTCCATGCCCTCGGCCATGGGCTTACTTGGGAGTGGATTGGGTCGCAAACGTGATCTGGTTCAGGCCTGCGCGGCGCGCGGCCTCCATCACGGTGATGACTGACTGGTGGGTGGCGCTGGCATCGGCGCTGATGATGACCACCATGTCTTTGGCGCCCCGGGCTGCGTTGGCCAGGGCTTGCGAGACCACGTCGATGCTGCGGCCTTCTACCGCGCTTTTGTTCACCGCGTAGCGCCCGTCGCTGCTGACGGCGACGATGATTTCCTTGGGGTAGTCGCGCTGCGCATCGGCATTGGCCACCGGCAGCTTGACCTGCAGCTCGGTGAATTTGCTGTAGGTGGTGGACAGCATCAAGAAGATCAGCACCACCAACAGAACGTCGATGAACGGGATCAGGTTGATTTCGGGCTCTTCCCGGTGGCGGTGGCGAAAGTTCATAGCCTGTCAGCCCCGCTTGCGTACCGAGCTCAAGTGGCGTGCGAACTGGTCTGCGGCCAGCTCCAGCGCCAACAGGTATTCGTCCACACGGGCACGGAAGTAGCGCCAGAAGATTAGCGAGGGGATCGCCACCATCAGCCCGAAAGCGGTGTTGTACAACGCCACCGAGATGCCGTGCGCCAGCTGGGCTGGGTTGCCGCCCGAGCTGCCACCGCCGGTTTGCGAGCCAAAGATGTCGATCATGCCGATCACCGTGCCCAGCAGGCCCAGCAGCGGTGCTGCCGAGGCAATGGTGGCCAGGGCGCTGAGGTATTTTTCCAGCTTGTGGGCGACCGAGCGGCCTGTGCTCTCCATGGCCGTGCGGATGTCTTCGTCGCTGCAGCGCGGGTGGGTGTGCAAC